>DASQAT010000017.1 GCA_035635555.1 Candidatus Dormiibacterota bacterium | reverse complement strand
CAGCTGGAGTACGTGCGCAAGGGAGCGGTCGAGATCATCCGCGAGGAGGAGCTCCTCGAGAAGCTGCACCGCTCCCATCGGGACGGAGCCCCGCTGACGATCAAGGTGGGCTTCGATCCCTCCGCCCCCGACCTGCACCTGGGACACACCGTGGTGATCCGCAAGATGAAGCACTTCCAGGACATGGGGCACCGGGTCGTGTTCCTGATCGGCGACTTCACCGGGATGATCGGCGATCCGACGGGGCAGTCGAGGACGCGGCCGGTCCTGACCAAGGAGCAGGTGAAGAAGAATGCCGAGACCTACAAGAAGCAGGTCTTCAAGATCCTGCATCCGGAGAAGACGGTCATCGACTTCAACAGCCGCTGGCTCGGCAAGCTCGGGGCGGCCGGGTTCATCCAGCTGGCTTCCAAGTACACCGTGGCGCGTCTACTCGAGCGCGACGACTTCGCCAAACGCTACAAGAGCGGCCTGCCGATCGGGCTGCACGAGTTCCTCTACCCGCTGGCGCAGGGGTACGACTCGGTGGCGCTCAAGGCGGACGTCGAGATGGGCGGAACCGACCAGACCTTCAACCTCCTGGTCGGACGCGATCTGATGCGCGAGTACGGCCTGGAGCCGCAGGTCGTCCTGACGATGCCCCTTCTGGAAGGGCTCGACGGCGTCGAGAAGATGAGCAAGTCGCTCGGCAACTCCATCGGCATCAACGAGTCGCCGCGGGAGATCTACGGCAAGGTGATGTCGGTGAGCGACACGCTCATGTGGCGCTACTGGGAGCTGTGCACCGACGCCACCCTGGCCGAGATCGCCGACATGCGTCAGCGCATGGGGGCCGGGGAGCTCCACCCGAAGCAGGTCAAGACCGCCCTGGCCCGCCGCATCGTCGCCGATTGCCACGATGAGAAGGCGGCGAAGGACGCGGCCGCCGAGTTCGAGAGGATCTTCGCCCGCCGGGAGACTCCCGAGGACGTGCGCGAGGTCCGCCTGCCGTCGGCGCCGCAGCCAGTCTGGGTCCCAAAGCTCCTGGTCACGCTCGGGATGGCCAAGTCGAACGGCGAGGCGCGCCGTCTCATCGAACAGGGGGGTGTCTACCTCGAGGGGGAGCGCCTGGCGGACGCGTCGCAGGAGATCCCCGCCGCGCCGTCCTCCTCCTACCTGTTCAAGGTGGGAAAGCGCCACTTCGTGCGGGTGCGATTCGACTGAGCGCCGGGACGGGGAGTCCGGCTAGCGATCGGCGCCGCCCGGCGCGGCCGCTTCCTTCAGGATCGCCCGGATGTCGTCTTCCGGCAGGCCGGTCGCGGCCCGCAGCCGCGAGATGGACCATCCGGTGTGCCGGCGCACGAAGGTCTCGAGCTCGTCGCGCGTGGGCTCCGAGCTCAAATAGAAGATGCGGTCGAGCAGGGTCTCGATCTCCGCGAGCTGTGCCGGAGCGTCCTTCTTCCCCGCCTTGAGCTCCAGGATCACGCTCGTGCTCCCCTGCTGGGCGAAGGTGGCGAGGGTGCGCCCGTAGTTCGGGTTGGACATCGACGGCATGGGGATCGCGCTGGCGCGCAGCCGGTCGGCCTCCTCCTGGTTGCGGTAAACCGTGAGACCGAGCCGCGTCCCCCCGTCGTTCGTGATCCGCTGCACGTACACGGTGTCGAGAGCGCTGAACAGAGTCGGGGAGCGCTCGCTCGGATAGCCGACGCCGTCCAGGCTGACGACGTTCGGGTCGGTGGCGCGTCCCGCCGCCTTGAGATCGACGCGCAGCCTCAAGGAGAGCCCCTCGTAGCGGCTGCGGATGTCCCTGTACGCGCCGCGCTGGACGGCCCGGAGCGCCGGGACCGGCAACAGACAGAACGCGGCCAGGAGTGACGCTGAAAGTGCCAGACGACCCGGGCGCCGCGAGGACATGCAGGCATTCTAGTCCCTTCCGGTCGCTGGACACACCGTCGCACCGCCCGCTCCGGACCGCGTGCTATTCTCGCGCTCTTTTCGCGGGACGGCGCCGATGGCGAGACATGCCCTGAGAGGCGGGCTCCTGTGGGTCCTGGTGATGGCGCGCCTGGCGTGGGCCGGCGCGGCCGCCGAGGCGCCCCTGCGCGTGCCGCGCGCCGCTTCGCCGATCCGCGTGGACGGCGTCCTGGACGAGCCGGCCTGGGCCTCGGCCCTGACCCTGTCTCTCGAGTACGAGACCTACCCCGGCGACAACCTGCCGGCGACGCTTCGCACCGAGTGCCTGGTCCTGCACGACGAGCGCAACCTGTACATCGGCGTGCGGGCCTTCGATCCGGATCCAGGGGCGATCCGCGCCTACCTCGCCGATCGCGACAGCCTGCCGGGGGACGAGGACCAGGTCCAGTTCGTCCTCGACACCTTCAACGACCAGAGACGGGCCTACGTGTTCGCCGCCAGCCCGCTGGGAGTGCAGTGGGACGCGATCGCGAGCGAAGTGGGCGGCACAGGTCTCTCGTACGACAGCTCGTGGGACGCGATCTGGAGCGTGCGGGGGAGGATCGACAGCGACGGCTATACCCTCGAGTTCGCCGTGCCGTTCGCCTCGCTGCGCTTCCCGCGAGGAGGCGGAGAGCAGACCTGGGGCCTGCACGTCACCCGATCCCAGCCGCGCTCGGTCGTGCGGCAGGTATCGCTCCGGCCGATCGACCGCAGCAACAACTGCTTCCTGTGCCAGGAGGCGAAGATCGCCGGCTTCGAGGGGGTGCGGACAGGGCTCAACCTCGAGCTGGACCCGACGCTCACCGCCACGCGCAGCGACGAGCGCGCGGCGTTTCCGGACGGGCCGATGCTGGACGGTCCGGTCGGAGGCGACCTGGGAATCACCGCCCGTCTCGCCCCCGCCCCCGACCTGACGCTGAGCGCCGCGGTCAACCCGGACTTCTCGCAGGTCGAGGCCGACACGGCCCAGCTCAAGATCAACACCCGCTTCGCGCTGTACTACCCGGAGAAGCGCCCCTTGTTCCTGGAAGGGGCCGACTTCTTCCAGACGAGGCTGAGCACGATCTACACACGCACGGTGGCCGATCCGTCCTGGGCTGCGAAGCTCGTCGGCAAGGGGGGCGCGAACGCGCTGGGCGTCCTCGTGGCGAGGGACCGGATCACCAATCTGGTCCTTCCGGCGAACCAGGAGTCCCGGTCGACCTCCCTGGACCAGGAGTCGACCTCCTCGGTCGTGCGTTACCGGCGGGACGTCGGCGCCTCGTCGACCCTCGGGGCCCTCCTGGCGGACCGGGAGGGGAGCGGCTACTCGAACCGGGTGCTGGGAGTGGACGGGATGATCCGTCTGTCGGAGCGCGACACGCTGAACGCGCAGGCGCTGGCGTCGCGCACCGAGTATCCGGCGGCGGTCGCGGGCGCCTTCCTGCAGCCGGACGGCCCCTTCAGGGGCACCGCCGTGAATTTCGGCTACCAGCACGACTCGAAGGAGTGGAACTGGGGCGTCACCGGGTCCGACCTCGGCCGGAACCTGCGCGTCGACACGGGGTTCATCCCGCGGGTCGACACACGCTCGGCCGGGGCGAGCGTGGAGCGCGTCGTCTGGGGTGATCCTGCCGGCCCCTTCATCCGGACGAGCTTCGGCGCGTCTTTGTACAGGTCCGAGGACCACACCGGGCTTCTGACCGACGAGTCGAAGAGCCTGTTCTTCCGCTGGGACGGGCCGCGTCAATCGGCGCTGTCCGTGGACCTGAACCGCGTGCGCGAGTTCTTCGCAGGAACGACCTACGACCTGGCGGGCGAGAGCGTGTCGCTCTCCGTCACGCCACGGGGCGACCTGTCGCTCGATCTATCGGGTGATTTCGGCGATGAGGTCGATTACGACAACTGCCGGCCGGGCCGGGTCGTGCGGCTGGTCCCCGGTGTCTCGTTCAAGGCGGGGCGGCACGTGCGGGTGAGCCTCGACGACACCTACGAGACGCTCGACGTCGAGGGGGGGCGGCTGTTCCGGGCCAGCCTGGCGCAGACGCGCATCGCCTGGCAGCTCAACGTGCGCGCGATGGCGCGTGCCATCGTGCAGTACACCGACATCCACCGCGAGCCGGATCTCTACCTGACGAGCCCCTGCCCGGATCTCGTCCCGCCCGGCTCTCCTCCGCCGGTCGTCGCTCCCCCGGAACGGATCGGGCGGACGCTGTTCACCCAGCTCCTGTACTCCTACAGGGTGAATCCGCAGACGGCCCTCTACCTCGGCTACTCGGAGGATCGGCTGGGAGACACCGGGACGCCGCTCACGCAGAGCGACCGGACCTTCTTCGTCAAGGTCGGGTACGCCTTCCTGCCCTGAGGCGCGTCCCCGGACCAGCGACTGCTTCGGGCTCGGTCCCCGGGCGGCGCCCTTCCGCCCAGGCGAAGGCGAACCAGAAGGCGGCGTCCGGGCGCAGCTTCCAGGCGTCGAACGCCGCGAGGGCCGCGTCGAACTCGCCCGCCGGCAGGAGGCCGCCTCCGACGATCGCCCGGCGGGCGCCCACGAGCACACCCATGGCGTTCTCGACGTAGGCGGCGAAATCGGGCGAGCCGGAGCAGCTCCCGAAGAAGATCCAGGTGTTTCTCTCCGGGACTGCGCCCGCCTGGTGCAGGAGCCACACGAGTCGGCGCCCGATCGCCGGGTCGTTTCCCAGCCGATCGAAGCTGCGGATGTAGGCGCGCCACAGCGGCGTGAACCCGGCCGGCTCCGGCCACAGTCTCAGGATGTCGTGGTCGTCGTCCTCGAGGACGATTCGCCCGCCCGGCCGCACCGCCCGCGCCATGGAGCGCACGACCGCCAGGGGGTCGGGGACGTGCTCCAGGAGGAAGCGGGCGTGCGCCACGTCGAACGACCCCCACTCGCCCCTTCGCAGCGGCAATTTCAGGGCGTCGCCCCGGCGCCACTCGACGCGAGCGGCCTCAGCTGAAGTCCGAGCCGCGCGGACGGCCCCGCGGATCTGGGAGGGGCTGCGCTCGATCCCGAGGACTCGGGCGGCGGGGCCGGCGCGGCGCGCCATGTCCCGGGCGAACTGACCGAGGCCGCTGCCGACCTCGAGAATCCGCTCCCCCCCGCAGAGACCGATCTCCGCCAGCGATCTGCGGTTGATCAGGTCGTTGAGACGGGCGAGCCGCGCCTGTTCGGACGGATCGGTTCCGTGCAGGTAGCGCGAGATCCTGGACGGCATGGCTCCCCCGGGCCGGTCAGCGCGCCGCGGCCGGCTGCAGGTCGGAGGTGCAGTGGGCGCAGCGGCTCGCCTTGAGCGGGACCGGCGACAGGCAGCGCGGGCAGTCGCGCGTAGTGGGGGCCGTGGCGGGCGCCTCCTTGGCCTTCAGACGATTGACCTGCTTCACCAGGAGGAAGATCACGAACGCCACGATCACGAAATCGAGGATGTTGTTGAGGAATATCCCGTAGTTGATCGTCGGCGCGCCGGCCGCCTTCGCCGTCGCCAGGGAGGCGTAATCCTGGCCGGAGAGGTTCAGGAACAACGAGGAGAAATCGATCTGCCCGACCAGCAGGCCGATGGGGGGCATCAGCACGTCGGCGACGAGCGACGAGACGATCTTGCCGAACGCCGCGCCGATGATGATCCCGATCGCCATGTCCAGGACGTTGCCCTGCAACGCGAACTTCTTGAATTCCTGCAGCACGGGGTTCCTCCCTGCGCTCGATCTCAGCGCCTGATCCTGTATCCGGCCCCCACCAGGCTTGCGAGCGCCGGCTCGAGTTCGTGATTCCTGACGAGCAGATAATCGGTGTCGTACGTGCACACTACCATGAGACTGATCCGGGCGCCCGCCAGGAGGGCCGAGAACGAGGCGACGAGGCCGGTGACGGAGAAATCGAACGGCCCTTCGAGCTTGAGACAGCGCCATCCTGCTGCGCAGACGACTCCCGCGGGAACGGCCGGCTCGGGGCAGATGACCGACATCTCGTCGGCCGTGCGCGTGATCGAGACGAACGGACCGGTCAGGGCCCAGGCGGGGACCGGCGCCCCGCTCTCCAGGCGGCACACGGCGAGGGTTGCCGGCAGGAGAGTGAACGTCAGCGACGATGCGTCCACGTCCCTACAGGATGAACAGCGGCGCCAGGACCAGGGTGATCGTCGACAGCAGCTTGATCAGGACGTGCAGCGACGGTCCGGCGGTGTCCTTGAAGGGATCGCCCACCGTGTCGCCGACGACCGCCGCCTTGTGCGGCTCCGATCCTTTCCCGACAACCTGGCCGTCCACCTTGAACAGCCCCGACTCGATGTACTTCTTGGCGTTGTCCCATGCGCCGCCGCCGTTGTTCATGACCGTGGCCATCAGAATCCCGGCGATGGTTCCGACCATGAGAAGGGCGGCCACGGACTCGGCGCCGATCTGGCCGTAGTTGGACAGATACTTGAAGCTGAAGCCGACGACGACCGGGGTGAGCACCGCCAGGAGTCCGGGCAGCACCATCTCCTTGAGCGCCGACACCGTGACGATGTCGACGCATCTGGCGTAGTCCGGCTTGGAGGTCCCCTTCATGATCCCCGGGTTCGCCTTGAACTGCCGGCGCACCTCGGTGATCACGACCTGCGCCGCCTTCCCGACCGCCTTGATCGCCAGGGCCGAGAAAACGAAGACCAGGGTGGCGCCCAGGAGGCCGCCGACGAACACCGGCACGCGCGTCAGGTTGACGCCCATCTCCCTCCCTGTGATCTTCATGACCTCGTCCAGGTAGGCGCGGAACAGCAGGAACGCGGCCAGGGCCGCCGAGCCGATGGCGTATCCCTTGGTCAGAGCCTTCGTGGTATTGCCCACGGCGTCGAGGCGGTCGGTCTTCTGGCGGATCGCTTCCGGCTGCTTCGACATCTCGATGATGCCGCCGGCGTTGTCGGTGATGGGGCCGAACGTGTCCATCGCCAGGATGTAGGCGCAGGGGGCCAGCATCCCCATGGTCGCGATCGCCGTGCCGTACAGCCCCGCACCGGGCATGTCGCCGAGCGCCTGCTTGCCGCACCAGTAGGAGCCCAGGAGGGCCGCCGACACCGTAAGGACCGGAAGACCGGTGCACTCGAAGCCGACCGCCAGGCCGCTGATGATGTTCGTGGCCGGTCCCGTGCGCGACGCCTCGGCGATCTCGCGCACCGGCCGATAGCGGTACTCGGTGTAGTACTGCGTGATCAGCACGAAGGCGAAGGCGGTCAGGATCCCGATGATGCCGGCGCCGAGCAGGTACCCCTGGTGCAGCGTCCCGCCGTACGCGCCGACCGGACGGAGCAGCAGGTAGACCGCCGCGGCGAAACCGACCATGGCGATGCCGGTCGTCACCATGTAGCCGCGATTGAGCGCCCGCATCGGGTCCTCGTCCTCGCGGCAGCGCACCGTGAACACCCCGACGATCGTGGCGATGAGACCGAAGGCGCGGGCCAGCAGCGGGAACAGGATGCCGCCCAGACCGAAGACCGGATAGAGCGCGATCCCGAGGATCATCGCCCCGACGTTCTCCGCCGCCGTCGATTCGAACAGGTCGGCGCCGCGGCCGGCGCAGTCCCCGACGTTGTCCCCGACGAGGTCGGCGATCACCGCGGGGTTGCGCGGATCGTCCTCGGGGATGCCGGCCTCGACCTTTCCGACCAGGTCGGCCCCCACGTCGGCCGCCTTGGTGTAGATGCCGCCGCCGAGCTGGGCGAACAGCGCCACGAACGAGGCCCCGAACCCGAACCCGACGATCTGCAACGGCACGTGGCGGTAGTCCTGCATCCCCCCGAACAGGTAGAAGAGTCCGCCGACGCCCAGGAGGCTCATGGAAACCACCGACAGCCCGCTCACGGCGCCGGCGCGAAGGGCGAGCTGCAGCGCCTTGTTGAGACTGGTCATGGCGGCCGAGGCGGTGCGGATGTTGGCGCGGATCGACACGAACATGCCGATGTAGCCGGCGATCGCCGAGCAGAGCGCCCCGGTGACGAACGACAGGGTGATCCTCCAGGCGGTCCCGGCCCCCATCTCTGCGATGTTCTTGACGTCGCGATTGACGAAGTAGAACGCGAAGATCATCGCCGCGGCGACCACGGCGAGAACAGCGATAGTGCGGTACTGTCTCCTCAGGAAGGCCTCGGCCCCCTCCCGGATGGCGTCCGAGATCACACGCATCTCCGGCTTCCCGGTGTCGGCCGACAGAACGTGCCTCGCCAGGAAGGCGGCGACCACCAACGACAGCACGCTGATCGCCAGGACCAGCGGCAGAACGATACCGACGTCCATGCACTCCTCCTCAATCCATAGTCGGGCCGGGTCGGATTCGGGACGCGCTTCGGAACGGACTCGTCGGGGGCAGCGAGCGCCCCGCGGACGCGGGAGACTATCCTTCCTGCCCCGCTCGCGTCAAGCGAACCGCTGGCGGGGAGACCTTCCCGGCGGGGGGTGGCGTGCCGCACCGCGGCTCGACGAGGGGCACGCGTGCGTGTTGCGCTGGGGGCTGAGTTGGGCTAGGCTTCGCGCGCTTCTGTTTCGCTCCACCTCGGCACACAAGCGCGGGTCAGATGACACAGCCGGCCGTCCTGGTCGAAGACAGGTCCACCGGGTTCCTGCGGGAGCTCGGGCTTCTCGACTCGACGATGATCGTCGCCGGGTCGATGATCGGCTCGGGGATCTTCATCGTCTCGGCCGACATCGCCCGCCAGGTCGGCTCGGCGGGCGGCCTCATCCTGACCTGGGTCATCACCGGGCTCCTGACCATCACCGCGGCCCTGTCGTACGGCGAGTTGGCGGCGATGATGCCGGCGGCCGGCGGGCAGTACGTTTATCTCAGAGAGGCGTACTCGCCGCTGTGGGGCTTCCTGTACGGCTGGACCCTCTTCCTGGTCATCCAGAGCGGCACCATCGCCGCGGTCGCGGTCGGCTTCGCGCGCTATCTCGGCGTGCTGATCCCCTGGATCTCTCCGACGGCCTGGATCGTCCCGCCGATCAACATCTCGTCCGGCTATGCGCTGAGCCTGTCGCGCCAGCAGCTGATCGGGGTGTTGATGATCGTTCTCCTGACCTGGATCAACACGCGCGGTCTCAAGATAGGAAAACTCATCCAGAATGTCTTCACGTCGGCGAAGACCCTGTCGCTGGCCCTTCTTATCATCGTCGGAGTCATCATCGGGCGGAACGCCGAGGTGGTCGCCGCCAACTTCGCGTCCGCCTTCACGCCGCATGACGCGGAGCTGATCCGGCCCGACCTTTCCTTCATGCCGGTGGTGTCGGTGGCGAGCGGCCTGCTCGGCCTGATCGTGGCGTTCTCCGTCGCGCAGGTCGGGTCGCTGTTCTCGGCGGACGCCTGGAACAACATCACGTTCACGGCCGGAGAAGTGAAGGACCCGCGGCGGAACATCCCCCTGTCCCTGGCGCTCGGCACCGGTCTCGTGATGACGCTGTACATCCTGGCGAGCGTCGCCTACTGCAGCGTCCTGCCGCTCGCGGGCATCCAGCACGCGCCCGACGACCGGGTGGCGACCGCAGCCCTGCAGGCGATCTTCGGAGGGGTCGGGGCCGCCATCATGGCGGTCGCGATCGTCATCTCGACCTTCGGCTGCAACAACGGTCTGATCCTGTCCGGTGCCCGCGTGGTCTACGCCATGGCGCGCGACGGACTGTTCTTCCGGAAGACCGGAACCCTGAACGAACGGCACGTCCCGGGGAAGGCGCTGGTCATCCAGGGGATCTGGACCGCCCTCCTGGTCCTGCCACGCACGCGCCTGCGCGACGCCGCCGGGGAGCCGATCCTTGATCCTGTGACCGGTCTCGGCACGTACGGAAATCTGTACAGCAACCTGCTCGACTATGTGATCTTCGCGGCGCTGGCCTTCTACGTCCTCACCATCGCCGGAATCTTCGTCCTGCGCAGGAAACGCCCCGACGCCGAGCGTCCCTACCGCGCCTGGGGGTACCCGGTCGTGCCGGTCCTCTATATGGCGACGGCGACCCTCATCCTCCTTGTCCTTATTACTTACAGGACCCAGACCACCTGGCCGGGGCTCGTCATCATGCTCACCGGCGTGCCGGTCTATCTCGCCTGGCGCGCCTTGAGCCCCGCAGGGAAGGGGACCCCGGCCCCGTAGCGCCCCTCGCTTCTCGGTGGAATACCCTAATTGACAGCGCCGGTACTTGGGGGTATGTAAAAGGTCGTTCTCGCCGCCGAACTGCCCCTAACCTGAGGGTTTCACCATGCGCAGAGCACCCCGTGGGGGGATGCCGTTCGGAGGCATGGCTCTCCTCCTGGCGGAATGCGTCTCGGTTGCGTTCCTCTGTCTGCTGGCAAGCAGCATCCTTCTACGGCCCTCGATCGGACCGATGTGGGCCGCGAATCCGCACGGCGGGACATCGGCGGACTCCGGCGAAGACGAAACCGGCCGCATGCTCGAACGGCTGGACGCGATGGAATCGGCCCGCCTCGTCGTGCCGGCCGCGTTTCCTCGACCCGAAGAGTTCTCTCCGTTCGGAAAGGCGTTCAAGGACGGACCGGTCCGCGTCCCTGGTGACGCCCGCGGACACTTGCGGCTCAACCTCGGCGACCTGGATCCGAGGAATCCGGAGGCTTTCCTCGCGATCCTGCCCGCGGAGCTCCGTCTGGGAGAGAAGGAGAGGATCGGCCTGGGTCCGAAGGGGACCCTGGCCCACGGTCTGAACTACGCGATGCTTTCTCCGCAGGCGGCGTCCTCGAAGCCGCTGGACTCGATCCTCGAGGGGATCCGCGAATCGGCGCGTATCATCGGGTACCTGCCCAACGCCACGCTCCTGGTCTACACGGATTCGAACGGGCTCGGGCGCCTGCGCCAGGACCCGGACGTCGCCTTCTTCCTGGCGATGCCTCCGGGAGACAAGATAGCGATCGACACCGCCAGGCGGCCGCTCATCGAGAAGGCCCGCGCCCTCGACCCGAATCTGCTGCTCGAGGTGGCCCTGGTGCCGGGAAGCGACGCCGCATCGGTCCGTGATGCGCTGACACGTATCCCCGGTGTCGTGGACGTGGCCGACTACGGACCGGACGGGTCATCGTTCCTGGTGCGGGCCGACTACCGATCCCTCGGCAGGCTCGCCCGGATCCCCGAGATCCTGCACATCCAGGAAAGCCTGGAAATGATGACCCTCAATGCCAAGAACGTCCCCGCGGTCCAGGCGGGGTCGGCCCAGGAGACGAACCAGGCGAGGCCGTTCGACGATATCGGCGTCGACGGTGGCGGGATCGACACCAACAACGACGGCCAGCGGATCAACGACGGCTCGGACACCGTGCCGCCGCAGATCGTCGGAGTCCTGGACAACGGGATCAGCGCCGATACCCCGAGCTTCTCCCAGACGGCCACGCAGGTGAACGTGCCCGGTCACATCATCGGCCCGGCGCACCGGAAGATCCACTCGATCATCAACGTGCGAGACACCGGCAACGACTGCGACGGGACCTTGGACGGAGCCGGCAGCCACGGAAACGTCGTGGCCTCGGTCATCGCCGCCTGGCCGACCGGCGTCGGCGTGTTCGCCAGCCGATCCGGTATCGACGGCGCGGGCCGGGCGCGCAACGTCGACCTGGACGGCGTTGCACGCGGCGCGCGCATCATCGTCTCGGACATCGCCGACAGGAGCCGCTGCAACATCAACTCCCTGGTAGAGCGGGGCGGCAACGTCGATCCCGGCAGCCTGGCTGACCGCATGGCCGAGCTCATTTGTCCCAGGAGCGGCGGCACGGGGGCCTGTCTCGGTATCACCGGCGGCGGCACCGAGGTGCACCTGGCGGTGGCGCCGTTCGGAGCCCCCGACAACTTTTCGACGATGCAGTTTCAGGGAAGCGACGGCACCTATCCACAGCAGTCGGCCGACCTCGACACCTTCCTGTACAACAACCGCGACTTCCTGGTCGTCTCGCCGGCCGGCAACAGCGGGACGCTGATCAGCTCCAGCCGTGTCGACTCCTGGACTCCGCGGGTGATCCCCGATCTGTTCGACGGGACCGACACAGACGACTGCATACCGGCTCCGGCCGGCTCATGCGACCCCGCCGCCTTTACTCGCAGGAACGTTCAGATCCCTCCCCCCGCGACCGCCAAGAACGTCGTCGTCGTGGGAGCCACACGCTCCGACGAGTCCAGCTTCTTCAAGGATTTCGACAATCTGGCCAACATGGCGACCTATTCGTCGCGCGGCCCGGCGTCGCGCGAGTCGTTGAGGATGGCCCCGATCGTCGATGCGCCCTGCTGCGACCTGGGTCCCGGAGTCATGGATTTTTCGTCGGTGGCCGTCTTCCGCAGCCGCGACGACGACAACCTGGCCCCGGTCGACGCCCAGGTCGACGAGGGGAACTTCGGCTCGTCCTACTCGGCCGCCGCCGTCACGGGGGCCGCGGCCATCGTGCGCGACTACTTCGCCCAGGGAATGTATCCGGGCGAAGACCGGGCCCCGGCGAACCGGGTCCCGAACATCTCCGGCGCCCTGGTGAAGGCCGCGCTCGTCGCCTCGGCCCGGTTCACGACCAACATCCGGACCCCGGGCGAAGGCAACAAGACAACCCCCGACAAAATCTTGCGGCGGACCCGGGCCACCGACCTCGGAACGATCAACGGTTTCTCGATCGGGATCATGGGAAACAGCGAGCAGGGGTACGGCCGCGTCGTCCTGACGAACGTCCTGCCGCTGCCCGACTGGCCGGACGCCTTCCGTCTCGGGGGGGTCGATCCCGACAACGGCATCAGATGGACCGCCGGCAACACGCCGCCGGGACCTTCGCACTGGGAGCACCCGGCGCAGGGTCTCCTGGTCTGGGACGACATCGCCACGGCCGAGCCGGCGATCGACAATACGCACGTCTCGCAGACGCACACTTTCCGTGTGGCCAGCCCAGTGGTCGTTGGAGCCGCCGGCGCCGGGCTGGCCGTCGCCAGGGGACAGCTGCGCGTCGCCCTCGCCTGGACCGATCCCCCATCCCTGCCGGGCGGCGGCGGACCGCTGGTGAACGATCTCGACCTCCTGCTCGAGGGACCGGGGCCCGACAACTGTCTGTTCGACGGCGACGTCCGACCGGACGGGGTCGCCTGCGCCGCCGCGACGTGCGGTGCGGGAGGGTGCGCGTACGACAACCAATTCTACGATGGCAACAGCTACGGCAACACCCGGAATCCGTTCGTGGACCAGTGGTCGAGGGTGCGTCTCCAGGGGCAACCCGAGATCCACGACAAGCGGAATCCTCAGGAAGCGATCCACCTGAGCTTCGACCGCAACAACGACACGAGCCCGGCTGATTCGCAGATTCTCCTCGGCACCTGGAGGGTCACCGTCAAGAGAGGTCTGGGAGGAGCGGTGCCGGGGCAGATCGCGATCGCCGGTCCCAACGAAGACCTCAACGGCAACCGCCGCCTGGACGCAGGCGAGGACACGAACGCCAACGGCCTTCTGGACCTGGGGGGCCAGACGTACGCCCTTCTCGTCGCCGGCCCGGTGTTCCTGGCCGAAGCCGCGCCGTCACGCGGCCCGTCCAGTTTCCCGCAGAGCTCGGTCTCCCTCGACAAGTTCAAGTATTCGTGCGAGGACGCGGCGGTCGCGACGATCTTCGATTCGACGCCCGGAGCGGGCGCCGCCCGGTCGACCGGCTTCGCCACGTTCACCGTGAGGAACGCGGCCGGTGCCGTCGTCGACACCGAGACCGGTGTGGCCTTCACGGGAGGCACGTTCGCCGGCACTACGACGTCGTCTTCGTTGCCGGTGCGCTCCGTACCCTCGCCCGCCCCGAACAACGGCATCCTCGAGGCGGACACCGGAATGCAGCTCGTCGTGACCTACGCCCCGGCCGGCCAGGCCCCGGTCACCGCTTCGAGCAAGGTGGACTGCTCGCCCAATTTCGTCCCGGGTTACTTCACGATGCGGGGCAACCACGCGATCGGTCCGCAGACCGCCGTCGGCGGCGGCTGCGACAACGACGACAATCTCGACGCGGGCGAGGTCGTCACTTATGGCGTCGCCCTGACCAACCGCGGGCGCGACTGGCCCGGGGACAGGTCGGACGATTACCACGACGTCGTCGCCACGCTGACCCCCTCCGGGACCGGCGCCGCGGCGATCACCGTCATCGACTCGCCGAAGAGCCTCGGCCGCATCCCGCCCGGCCAGACGCAGGCGGCGTACTTCCACGTCTCGGTCAATGCCGCGGCCGCCAACTCCCTGGCCATCCCCAACCGCCAGGTGACCATGACCCTGACCCTCGACTCGCTGAACAAGGGGCGTCGCATCAGCCAGCAATCGTACGCGTTCACGAACGTCATCAACGCCGATCGCGAGACGCTGCATTACTCGACCGATTTCCCGGCGGGCGGGCGCCAGGTGCGCGACCTGAACCGCAACCTGGCGATCGATCGTCCCGATGTCATAGATCCCACGAGACTGTTCATCCTGCCGGACGAGGACGTCGTCTTCTCGTCCCTGTTCACGACGATCGGCCCGGGAAGCCCCATCGTCAGCAACAGGTGCGGGGAAGATCTGAATTGCAACGGGATCCTGGATCCGAACGAAGCCGACATCATCCCGGACGGGATTCTGGACCAGGGCATTCTAGCCTCCTCCACCGGGCCGTCGGCCGGCGACAAGGTTCCGTGGAACTTCGACAACAACAATGGCGGGTGGGTCTCCATCCGCCACCCGCAGAGCAACGTGGCCAACATCAGCCCGAATCCGATGTGGGAGTACAGGACCTCCGGTGTGTGCGGCTTCCAGACCTCCGGCGGGCTGAACAAGTACGGCATCTGGCACACTGGCGACGGCGACCCGAACACGCCCCCCGCAGGCGCCTCCTTCTGCGACAACTACGTCATTCCGAACTCCACGACGACCGAGAACAGGGTCGAGATCGCCTTCGATGTGCTGCAGTCTCCCATCATCGCCAAGGTCAACCAGCTCCCCGACGCGCGCGGCTTCCTCTACGGCGTTGAATTCCAGCGCCTGGGGGTGAACGTCAACGACGAGGTCTGGGACGCCGGCTACACCGGGATGGGGATGAACATCGACAACGACCTGGACAACGACACCGGCAACAGCTTCTTCGGCCAGGAGATGGACGACTACTACGCCCGTTACGGCGGCTGGCCGTACGGCACCATTTTCAACCTTGCCGCCGCGAACGGCTTCGGGTACGGCGGGATCGAGCCCCTCAGCTACTTCCCGTACCAGAGGACGTTCGGCCCCTTGATTGATCCGAATGGTGGCAGCCCTTACGATGGCGGGGGGGAGAGCGGCTTCACCGGGTACGTCTCTGCGACGAACGGTGGCGTTACCCGCAGTTCTCCCATCCCGCCGGCCCCTCCCGACTACTTGAAGTTCCCTCTGCCGGGCGCCACCGTCCCTGGAGTCTGCGAAGGCGGCCTGGACCCGGGCGCTCCGTGCCAATCGAACGCGGACTGCTCCGGCGGCAACACCTGCACGCTCGAGGGGATCACGATCGCCGGACCGGTGCGGAATTTCGAGGGGACGCTCAACGGCTTCGAGGGCGGGTTCGCGAGCGAAACACGGGTCGGCACCACGGCGCCCGAATCCGGTAACTCGGGGAAGATCCTCGTTTCAGGTCCGGCCGGTAACCGCTGGGGGATCGCCTTCGGCTTCTGGAGCATCGAATCGCTGTCGCTGGCCAGGGACTACGGGTTCGGCATCGATGACGTGGTCTTCGAGTGGGACGAGTTCCACCCGAAGGACGAGTCGGCCTTCGTCCCGGCCCACACGCCGGCCTGCAGCCGGTTTGGAACGCCGGGGAATCCCGCCGGCGGTCAGTGCGCCACGATCACCGTCGACCGCACCAGCCTGTACGAGTGCGAAGAGTCGGTCGAGGTCACCGTGGACGACCCGAAGCTGCCAGCCGGACAGCCCGGTTGCCCCGGTGGGAATTGCGTCCAGGTCATGATCGTCACGGACAGCGATGCCGACATCTTCTCCACGTCCCGGTTCAGCGTTCTGAAGCCGAATGCCAAGCGGTACACGCTGCCGGCGGTCGAGGGACAGCCCGGTCTGTACAGGGGCAGCGTCACGTTCTCGGGAACGTCCAACTCGCCCAACAACGTCTTCGCCCAGGCGGGCACTGACCAGCAGTTCATCGTCTACTACCTCGACCCGAACTGCGACGGCGACGGTGACGGTCAGGCGGGGGAAGCCCTGTTCGACAACCTGGACGGTGACGGCGTCAACTCCGCGGCAGACAACTGTGCTCTGATCTACAACCCCACGCAGGCGGACGCCGATGGCGACGGCATCGGCGACCTGTGCGACAACTGCGTGAGCATCGCCAACCCCGGCCAGCAGGACGCCGATGCGGATGGCGTGGGGGACGCGTGCGATTTCGACGACCTGGACGGCGACGGTGTCGCGAACAAAGTGGACGACTGTCCCGACGTCTACAATCCCAGCCAGGCCGGTATCTGCTCGGGAGGGTCAACTCCTGGAGCGAACTGCCTGGCGGACGCTGGCTGTGCGGGAGGCGGTACCTGCCGCGGCTTCGCGTGCTCGAGCGGTACGCAGGACCTGGACGGCGACGGGCGGATGGACAACGCCGACAACTGCGTCCTGACGCCTAACTTCAACGGGCTGCCCGCCGCGGAAAGGCAGAGGGACTCGGATGGGGACGGCCTCGGCGACGCCTGCGACGGCGACTGCGCGGGCATCACCGTCGTGCACCTCTGCAGCAACGCCCCGGCCACCTCCTGCGCCAGCAGCGTGGACTGCCCCGCCGGCGGCACGTGCCAGACCGCCGTCCGCCACACGCCGTCGTCGACCGCCTGCTCGCCTGTCGATGACGACGCGGACGTCGACGGGGTGCCCGACACTGTGGACGACTGCCCCGACATCGCCAACCCGGCGATCATTCCGGGCACGTTCCGGCAGCTCGACAGCGACCGCGACGGTCTGGGGGATGCCTGCGACCCGGCCGGGTCCCTGGACGATGATTTCGACGGCATCCCGGACGACCTGGTCACCTTCGCCGGCACCGTCGCCTGCCAGAGTGCACCCTTGGGGAATCTCTCGGTCCTGCACGTGAGCTATCAGGATATCGACGGCGACCACGATCTCTTCCCCGACCCGGGGGAGACCGGGCTGGTGCAGGTCCGCATCCAGAACAACGGGGCCGCCCTCACCGGCGCCTCCTTCGTCCTGTCCTCCTCCGACCCGAACGTCGATTGCATCACCTTCCCGAGAATCACGGTCGGGTCGGTGCCGGCGGGCGGGTCGGTCCTGATCGGGAGCCTGACCCCTCTTCAGGCCGGCTCGAGCTTCACGTTCAGGACGGGGAATGGTCTGCAGAGCGTCCCAGGTGCCTTCGCCAGTCTCCACCTTTGCGTCACGGTGAACTCCAACGAGGTGCTGGGAGGGACCGCCTGCTTCAACATTCTTGGCGACCTGGATCTGCCGCCAGGGGCGACCCAGACCTTCATCGCCGGGCCGGACGGCGTGTTCGGCTCCCCCGACGACGGCACGTTGCACGAGACCTTCGACGTGGATCGCGACGGCGACGGTGTGATGTCGAGCGCCGACACGTTCCGCCTGCTGGATGCAGGCACCGGCCTGGTCGGCCACGGCACTTACATCCATGGCAGCGTAACACCCGGCGACGACGCCCTGACGGGGATCGCCTGCGGCGGATACAAGACGCCGGCAGAGGGGAACGCCGCGTGCATCCTCGACCCGGACTTCCCGATGGACTGGCACTTCCACTGCCCGCCGAGCGCCACCAACTGCCCCAACACCGAACCGGGAGGGTTCGCGGCGAGCGGCCACACGGGATGCGTCGGCGGCTGCTCCTACCGGACTCCCGACGACGGACGGAGGGCCTTCTCACCCCCCAACTCGCTGCACATGGGGGCGCACTTCGACGCCCATTCGTTCGCAGCCGGCGACACGATGCACCTGCGCACCTTGCAGGCGTTCCAGTCGAACCCGATCAACCTGGCGTTCATCCCCCGCGGCGCGTCCGACCTGAAACTTTCGTTCTGGCACATCGTCGACCTGGTCGGGTCGGACTCACTAAGCGCCTTCGGGCGAGTGTGCCACGATTGCAGCCAGCTCCAGGCTCAGATCGACCGCAACCACGACCCGGCCGTGGACGACTGGGGTCCGTGGGAAACGCTCGCGCCGTTCCAGAACACCTATGACAAGAGGGAGCGGGCCTGGAGCCTTTTCGGCCCGCAGTACTGTGACATCACGCCGACCGACACCGGGACGGCCCCGCCCAACCCGCGCGGGGTGCACGAGACGATGTGCTTCCCCGAGGCCGCCTGGTCGCACTGCGGCAGCGCCGGGGGTACGGGATCGAGCCAGGCGTTCAATTGTTCCGGCGGTGTGGTCGATCCCGGCGGCACGGGCGTCTGGGTGCAATCGAAGTTCGATCTGGCGAGTTTCCTCGGTCAGAGGATCCGGATCCGCTGGATCGCCAACACCTGGAGTCTCGACAATCACTCCTCGTCGTATTGGGAGTTCGGCCCCGGATGGAGCGATACCCCCCACGACGACGGCTGGTGGCTGGACGATATCGACATCACCGGCGTCGTCACGATGCAGGTGACGCCCGACCCGGACACGAAGCCGCCGGTGGCGGGCTCCTGCCCCGCCACGGCGGCCGAAAACTGCGACGAGAATGCGTCGGGCACCGACAACGGGACTCTCCCACGGATCGCGATCACCGACCTCGACGGCAACCCGTTCGGAGCGGGGCGAGTGCCGGTCGCGGGCCAGTCGATCCGCGTCTCGGCGGCCGACTCGACCATCCCGGGCGGATGCGCCGACGGCGGCGTGCAGTTCCGCTTCAGCAAGAACGGTGTCGTCGTTCAGGACTGGAGCGGCAACGCATCTTTCCTCGACACCGCCACAGAGTACAGCCCGACCTACTCGGTCCTGGTCCGCTGCAGCTCGGACACGACCTGCACCAGTCTCGCCGGCGCGTCGGTGACGGCGGCGATCTACGACGGAGCGAATGGCGGGTCGGACGGCGACATCGTCTTTGGCTGGCAGCACGGCGCCTTCGATCCCCGTTTCGGCGTGGTCTATGGAGGGACCTGCCCCTCGTCCAGCCCGACGCCGGGGATCTGGTGCGATGCAGCCAACCGGTGCGTCGGCGGGACGAGCCAGGGGGGCGTCTGCACAGCCAACGCCGATTGCGGCGCGGGGGGCGTCTGCGCCGGCGCCTGCGGCGGCGCTTGCGCGGGCGGTCCGACGTCCGGGGCCGCCTGCAGCGTGGACACCCAGTGCGGTGCAGGGGGAGCGTGCTCCGCCCCATGCGGCAATCCCGGGTCGACGCTGACGACGCTCAACCTGGATTCACCGGGGGGAGCCGGACCGGTCGACGTGTACAGGGGAGTCATCGCGACCCAGGCCACCGGGAACGGATTCGTGGGGAACGGTCCCGGCTGGCAGCACACCGGAACCACGTGCTTCAGCAACAATCTCGCCGTCGTGGCGACGAACGCCACGACCGGTCCGCTCGATCAGAGCGTCGATCCGAACCCGGTCCTGGGGAGCGCGACCTTCTACCTCGCCAACGCCTCGCCGGCGAACGTGCTCAACGGCGCCTTCGGCTGCGTCAATCCCGGCCGCTGCTTCGGGGGCGGGACGCCGAACGCCGCCTGCGGCGTGAACGCGCCGTGCGCCGGAGGCGGCATCTGCCTGAGCCTCGATCTGGCGGGGCCGCTGCAGAACAATCCGCTCAGTTCCGGGTTCGGCTGTCCGGCCGCGACCCCGTCACCGTACAGGGTGAACAGCTCCGCGGCACCGGCCGCGGCGCTGGTCTGCCAGCCCTGAGAGAGGCCCGCGGCCGCCGGAAGGCGCGCCGCGGGCCCGATTCCTTTTACATCTCTTTACACCGCCGGCCTCGTCCCGCGCTTCGAGCTGTGGTCTGCTGGTGCGCTTCGTTCTTCTCTCCAGGCGGGGTCATCTCAGGTGCGAGCGCGCGGCGGTCCCGGAGTCGGGCTGGTCCTCGGAGCCATGATCCTGCTCCCCTCGTCCGCGCCCGCATCGGCTGCCCAGGCTCCAGGCGCGGCGGCACCGTCCGAGCCGACGCTGGTGTTCACCATCCCGCGCGCCAGCACGCCGTACTCCTGGGTCATGTGACGGCGCACCGGTCCGCGGCCCATGCCATTACTCGGACAGGCTCCTAAGATAGAATGCATGTGTCATGAAGCGATCCGTGGCGGTCCTGGTCCTCTCCGTGTGGGCCGGCCTGTTGCCGGCGGCGGCCGCGCGCCCCAATCACCTCCTGGGACAGTCGAGCCCCTACCTCCTGCAGCACGTCCAGAACCCGGTCGACTGGTATCCCTGGGGCGAGCAGGCCCTCCGGAAGGCCGGGAAAGAGGACAAGCCGATCTTCCTCTCGATCGGCTACTCCGCCTGCCACTGGTGTCACGTCATGGAGCGGGAGGCGTTCTCCGACACGGGGGTGGCGCGCTTCCTGAACGAGCACTTCGTGTCGATCAAGGTGGACCGCGAGGAGAGACCGGACCTCGACGCCCTCTACATGAGCGCCGTGCTGGCGATGACCGGCCGGGGCGGCTGGCCGATGACCGTCTTCCTGACGCCGGAACGGAAGCCCTTCTTCGGCGGGACGTACTTCCCGACCGGGAGCTTCCAGAAGCTCATCGAGTCGATCGCCGACGGGTGGACGAACCGCCGGCAGGAGCTGCTCTCCTCGGCCGGCGTGATCGCCTCGATGCTCGAGGATCTGCAGAACACCGCACCGCCCGCGTCCGGTGGCGGCGACGCCTCCCCGGATCCCCTGGCGCAGGCCACGGCCGCCTGGAAGACCTCCTTCGACCGGGCCAACGGCGGTTTCGGGTCGGCGCCCAAGTTTCCGCCGCACGGCGCGCTCCTGGTCCTGCTCGAGACCTACCGGACGACAGGCGACGCGCAGGCGCTGGACATGGTGACGCGCACCCTCGACGCCATGGACCGGGGCGGGATCCACGATCAGATCGGAGGCGGCTTCCATCGCTACTCGACCGACGAGAAGTGGCTCCAGCCGCACTTCGAGAAGATGCTCTACGACAACGCGCTCCTCGTGCCGGTCTATCTCGAAGCCTGGAAGGCCGGCGGACAGGAGGAGCTCAGGCGCGTCGCCGAGGAGACGATCGGCTGGGTGACCCGCGACCTGAGCGATCCGGGGGGCGGCTTCTACGCGACGCTCGACGCCGACACCGAAGGTGAGGAGGGGCGCTATTACATCTGGTCACGGCCGGACATCGAGAAGGTGGTCGGACCGCCCGACGGAGCGCTCGTCGCCGACTATTTCGGCGCCACGGTGACCGGCAATCTCGGCGGTGGCCGCAACATCCTGAACGTGCCGCTTCCGCCCGCGGAGTTTGCCGCGCGGCACGGCCTGGAGCCGGCAGCGCTCGCGGGGAAGGTCAAGCGGGCCCGCGCCCGGCTCCTGCAGGCCCGCGGGCGACGACCCGCCCCGCGCCGCGACGACAAGATCCTCGCGGGCTGGAACGGTCTGATGATCAGCGCCTGCGCGCGCGCCTACTCGATGACCGGAAACGACGCCTACCGGCAGGCGGGGGAACGGGCGGCGCGCTTCGTGCTCGGAAATCTTCTCAAGGACGGTGTCCTCCGGGTGTCGTGGCGCCAGGGGAAGGTCGGTCCGCCGGGGTTCCTCGACGACCACGCCTTCCTGGCGCGCGGCCTGCTCGACCTGTACGACGCGACCGGCAAAAGCGTCTACCGGGACGAGGCGGCGCGTCTCGTGCGCTCCGCGGAGCGTTTCAGCGATCGGGACCGCGGCGGGTTTTTCCTGTCCGCGGCTGAGCAGAAGGATCTGATCGTCCGTCCCAAGAGCATCCTGGACGACGCCCTGCCGTCCGGCAACGCCGTCATGGCGGAGTGTCTCCTGCGTCTGTCGCGCGCGCTCGGGGATGCGGCGCTGGGGGCCCAGGCGCGGCGGACTCTCGACCTGGCCGCTCCGTACGTGGACAAGTATCCGACCTCGTCTCCCTACATGCTGCTCGCCGCGCGTCTCGGCGGGCCCGGGGACCTCCCCGCGGTCGAGCCGGCGACCTTGAAGAGCATGGCGAGGGAGGCGCCGGTCCTCGCGAAGTCCGCGCTCACCGCCGCGGGCGAGGACAAGGCGCCGTCCGGAGCACCCGGGGACCGGGTCATCACCGGAACCGTCGTTGGCCGCGCCAATCCGCAGCGCGTCGTGACGACCGATCTGACCGCGCCCGACCGCCCCGTGCGTCCGGGGCAGGCGGTGACCGTGTCGATCCGTCTGGACATCCAGCAGGGCTGGCACGTCAACTCGCACACGCCCAATCTCGAGTACCTGATCCCGACCAAGGTCGAGTTTCCCGAACCGTCGGGCGCTCGCATCGACCAGGTGATCTATCCCGAGGCGCACTTGGTGACCTTGAAGTTCGCGGACACGAAACTGTCGGTCTATGAGGGGAAGAACACGATCCGCGCGACTCTCCGCCCGGCGCGCGACGGCGCCCCGGGGAAGCAGGCGGTGCGCGCCCGCCTGACCTACCAGTCGTGCAGCGACACGACCTGCCTGGCGCCCGAGACGGTCGAGTTCGTCGTCCCGATCGTGGTCGAGGGGGAGCCGGTCCCGGCGTCGGAGATCGGCCCGCCCGCGTCGACGGAGCCGACAGGCGCGCCGGAGGGAGCGTCCGGTCTCGCGGCCGTCCGGAAGGAGCGCGGACTTCTCGCCCTTCTCGGCCTGGTGTTCGTCGGCGGACTGGCCTTGAACCTCACCCCGTGCATCTATCCGATGATCCCGGTGACCATCGGCTTCTTCGCATCGCAGTCGAGCGCGGGCTGGCTCCGGCGCGTCGCACTTCCGTCCCTGTATGTCCTCGGGATGGCGCTCACGTACTCCGTCCTCGGCATCGTCGCGGGTCTGTCCGGCGGGCTCCTGGGCTCCACTCTGCAGAATCCCTTCATCGTAGGTGCGCTGGTCGTCCTGTTCGTGATCATGGCGCTCGGCATGTTCGGTCTGTTCGAGCTGCGCCTGCCGGGGGCCGTCACCCGGCTGGGCGGCGGCCGACGCGGGCCGCTGGGCGCCCTGGTGATGGGTCTCACGATGGGACTCGTCGCGGCTCCCTGCATCGGGCCGTTCGTCGTCGGGCTCCTGGCCTTCGTCGGCGCCGCCGCGAGCCCGGTTCTCGGCTTCTGGCTGTTCTTCGTGATGGCCGTCGGCATGGGTCTCCCGAACCTGGTGCTCGGCGTCTTCTCCGGCTCCCTCGCGAGCCTCCCGCGCTCCGGGGAGTGGCTGGTCTACGCCAAGAAGGTGATGGGGATCGGCATGCTCGCGGTGGCGCTCTATTTCCTGCAGCCGTTCCTCAAGGACCGTCTCATGGGTGTTCTCGTCGTGATGTTCGCCCTCGCCGCCGGGGTGTACATCGGATTCCTGGAGAAGACACGCATGGCGTCGCGTCTGTTCCCGGCGCTCAAGGCGCTCGTCGGAGCGGCGCTGATCGCGGGAGGGATCTGGTTCTCGGTGCCGCTCCTCGCCGCGCGCGCGGACGCGGGATGGGTGCCCTATTCCTCCGAGGCCCTGGCGAGCGCCGGGAAGGACGGCCGCCCGGTTCTCATCGACTTCTCGGCGGAATGGTGTCTCGCCTGCAAGGAGCTGGAACGGTTCACCTTCACGGACCCGCGCGTTCTCGATGAGGCGCGACGCTTCACGCTCCTCAAGGCCGACCTGACTCAGTTCGAGTCGCCGGAGGTGCGGCAGACCCGCGACCGTTTCGACGTGGTCGGTCTCCCGACGCTGGTGTTCATCGACGGGCAGGGGAACGAGCGCAAGGACCTGCGCGTCTACGGCTTCGAGGACGCGCCGGCGTTCCTCGCCCGCATGCGCCAGGTCCGGTGACGAACCTCTTCGATCGCCTCGAGTGCCCGCGCTGCTTGACGCGGAAGCCGGACGCGGCGCTCCTGTGCGAGTGCGGCTCGCCGCTCCTGGCGCGCTATCGCGCCGCGGAAGGGCGCGGCAGCCTCCTCAAGGAGCACCTGCAGGGCCGGCCCCCCACGCTGTGGCGCTACGCCGAGATGCTGCCGGACGTCCCGCCGATCTCCCTGGGGGAGGGTCTCACGCCGCTCCTGCACGCGCGCCGCCTGGGAGCCGAGCTGGGGTTGCCCTCTCTGTACATCAAGGACGAGGCGGTCAATCCCACCGGCTCGTTCAAGGCGCGCGGCATGACGGTCGCCGTGTCGGTCGCCGCGGCGCGCGGCGTGCGCGTGGCGGCCGCCCCCTCGGCGGGGAACGCCGGCTCGGCCCTGGCGGCCTACGGCGCGCGGGCCGGGATGCAGGTGCACCTGTTCCTGCCCGAGACGACGCCGCGCCCCTTCGTGCTGGAGGCGCAGCGCTTCGGCGCGCGCGTCCGTCTCGTGCCGGGCTCGATCGCCGACGCGGGCCGGGTGATGCGCGCGACACTCGGGCCCGCGGACAAAGACGGCGGCTGGTTCGATGTCTCCACCCTGCGCGAGCCGTTCCGCGTCGAAGGGAAGAAGACCATGGGGTACGAGATCGCCGAGCAGATGCAGTTCCGCCTCCCGGACGTCATCGTCTACCCGACGGGCGGCGGGACGGGTCTCATCGGGATGTGGAAGGCCTTCGAGGAGATGGAGGCGCTGGGCTGGATCGGGCCGGCGCGCCCGCGCCTGATCTCGGTGCAGGCGGCGGGCTGCGCGCCGATCGTGCGCGCCTTCGAGTCGGGACAGGAGACGGCCGAGGCATGGGCCGATCCGGTCACCGCGGCCTCGGGCCTGCGGGTCCCGTCCTCCCTCGGCGACCGACTTATATTGACGACGCTGCGCGCCAGCGGTGGCGCGGCCGTGGCGGTGGAGGATCGTGAGATGATCGAGGCGGCCTCCCTCCTCGCCTCGCGCGAGGGGATCGATGCCTGCCCGGAGGGGGGCGCCGCGCTCGCCGCCGTGAGGCGACTGGCCGCCGCGAAATCGATCGCGACGGACGACACGATCGTGGTCTTCAACACCGGCTCAGGACTGAAATATTTCAGCTAGGGGGCCCGCGGGTCTCCGGTGTCCGTCGGAGGAGGTCGAGCATGCGCAAGGAGTGGGTCGACAGCGTGTTCCGGATCGGTGCGTTTGCCTGGGCCGTCGCCGTTCTCCTGCTCGTCGCGTCCGCCTCGACCGCCGGCGCGGGCGGGCCCGCCGGAAGGGCTCGGAGGCCGCCGCCGGCGCCGCAGGCCTCTCCGTCCCCTCAGGCCTCGCCCGCTCCCGCGTCCACTCCCGCCGCAGAGGCCTCCCCCTCGCCCGCACCGGCGACCGCGCCGCAGGAGGAGCCGCCGCCGCGCATCATCCGCACCGTCTGCACGGATCACGTGTGCGGCGGCTGCGACGGGAAATGCCGCAAGACCAGCGGTCACGTGGCGATCGACAAGAAGGGACACTGCGCCTGCACGCCGACGGAGGGGAGCGCCCTCGATCGGGCCGTGCGCCAGGCGTACGAGAGGCGTCTCCCCCAGTGAGGCGCAGGCCGGCTGCCCGTCGCGGTGCCGCCGCGCGAGCGCGCGGCAGGCGTCCTCCCGGCCCGGACCGCGCGCGTATCTTGAAGGCGGCGCGTCTTCTGCTCCAGGGGATCGGCGAGACGGCTCTCAAGAGCGATCAGCGCGCCACGCCCCGTCGCGTGGCCGAGACCTGGACCGCGGATATCGTGTCCGGCTACCGGGCCGACCCGGCGCGCATCCTCGGGAAGACCATCCCGTCGTCCGGCCACGACATGGTCGTAGTGCGGGACATCCCGTTCACCTCGGTATGCGTGCACCATCTCCTGCCGTTCCAGGGGACGGCGCACGTCGCCTACGTTCCCGGCGCCCGGCTGGTCGGCCTGTCGAAGATCACCCGCGCGGTGGACGCCCTGGCGCGGCGCCTGCAGCTCCAGGAACGGCTGACGCGGCAGGTGGTGGACGCGCTGGCGAGCGCGCTGCGCCCGCTGGGCGCCGCCTGCACCATGGACGCCGAGCACCTCTGCATGACCCTTCGCGGCGCGCGGAAACGCGGGGCCCGCGTCGTCACCTTCGCCGGCACCGGCGTGTTCCGATCGAGCCCGGGTCTGAGGGCCGAATTTCTGCGCCTCGCCGGCCGCGGCGCGTCGTCGCGGGCGCGCAGGTGAGTCCCGTGCGGCGTGCTAGACTCCCGTCCCCGATGACGCGCTCGATCCGCAACGCGGCGATCCTCTCCTTCCTCATGGTCCTCGGGGCGGGCGCCGTCTCCAGTCGCGTCGGCGGGCCGGAGCAGGCGCCCCAGCCGACTCCCGCGCCCTCCGCTTCGCAGACGCCCGCACCGGTCGCCCCGCGCCCGGCCCCGACGTCCCGTCCGGTCCTGCTCGCCCCGTCCGGACCCAAAGTGCGTATCGGGCTGGGCACGGACCCGGTCAAGGTGCGCGTGTCCGCGGACGGCGGGATCGTCGTGCGCGACCCGGTCAAGAAGCAGCCGGTCTGGAAGAAGAAGTTCGACCGCGGGATCTACCTCGTGAGCGAGGTGTCGGGCGGCGGCGAGCCGGGAGTGATCTATCGCGTGCAGGTGGCGTCGTTCGCCGGCAAGGAGCAGGCCGAGGCCAAGAAGAGCGAGCTCGAGACTCTGCTCCCCGGCGAAAAGGTCCTCCTGGTCTACAACCCCGACCGCCGCTCCTGGCGCGTCCGGGTGGGGGAGTTCCTGTCCCGCGAGGACGCCGCGCAGCTGGCCCAGCGGCTCGGCGAGGAGGGGTTCAACGAGCTGTGGATCTCGGACGAGGGGCGCACCGTCGGCGGGCGGTTGCGGGTCCGCCTGGTCGACGATCGCTGGCGCAACTTTCTCACGGGCTACGATCGCGTGCTGATCCAGCCGGCCCGCCCCGGGGCGCTCCTGCGGGTCGATCAGAACCTGTACCGCGGCCAGCTGGAGGCGCGCGTCGGCAAGGGGGGGAACCTCCAGCTGATCAACGAGCTCGACATGGAGGACTACCTGCGCGGGGTCGTCCCGAACGAAATGGGTCCGGGCGTCTACCCGGAGCTGCAGGCGCTCAAGGCCCAGGCGGTGGCGGCGCGGACCTACATCGTCGCCAACCTGGGTGTGTATGGCGACGACGGCTTCGACGTGTGCGACAGCGCGCAGTGCCAGGTCTACAAGGGGGCGGGGACGGAGCATCCGCTCACCGACCAGGCGGTGGACGAGACGCGCGGAATGATCCTGACCTACAGCGGCCGCCCGATCAACGCGCTCTACACGTCGACCTGCGGCGGCCACACCGAGGACGGTCAGCTCGTCTTTCCGGAGGAGAAAGGGCCGTACCTGAAGGGCGTGACGTGCTACCCCGAGGTCGAGGCGGAGAGCCGGACGCTGGCGGGGCGATCCTGGATCGACCCGGTCCTCCTGGAGGACGGGTCGCCGGTGAACGAGGAGATCACGCTTCTCAAGACCGTCGGCATCGTCGGCGGCGAGGGCTTCAACCGCGCCTTCCTGATGGTCCAGGCGGACGCGGAGGAGGTCCAGCGCTGGAGCACGTCCGCGTTCGGCCTGGTGGGGAAGACCCCGTCCCAGGACGGCCTCAAGGGAACGCCGCAGATGCACGAGCTGGCGGGATATTTCATCCGCTCGCTGGGCTGGAACGAGAAGCTGCAGCTGTCGCTGGACGAGCAGGACCTGCCGTATCTCCTGGCTTTCAAGGATCGCGACGAGGTGCCGAAGGAGGCGCAGCGGCCCTACGCCATGCTGATCCTGGAGGGCATCCTGCAGCCGTTCCATGACAATACCCTGAGGCCGCACCACAACCCCTCGCGCGGCCTCGTGCTGCGCTCGCTGTATCGCATCCTCGACTACTACGCTGCGCTGGGCCAGGTGAAGGCGACCTACCGCGGCTGGGACGGCGATCGGATTCTCCTGGAAGTGAAGCAGGACGTGCAGTCGCTGCCCATCAAGTCGGACGTCGCCCTGTTCCGGTCGTTCCGCGATGTGTCCTATCCGGCGCCGAGCCTGCCCCTGGTTCTCGGCGATCGCATCGTCTACCACACGACGCGCGACGGCGCCGTCGACTATCTCAAGGTCATCGCGAACCAGAGAGGCGTGAGCGACGATCGCTATTCCACCGCCTACAGATGGGAGCAGCGCTACACCCGGACCGAGCTCGAGAACCTCATCGGGCAGCGCCTCAACGCCGGCACGCTGAAGGACATCGAGCCGACGCGTCGCGGAGTGAGCGGCCGGGTGGTGGAGATCAAGATCAGCGGCAGCAAGGGCACGTTCTACATCCGCGGCTTCCGCATTCGCACCGCCCTCGGCATCCGCGAGAACCTGTTCACGCTGGATCGCACGTTCGGCACGGACGGCCAGGTCGAATCGTTCATCTTCAGCGGCAAGGGGTGGGGGCACGGGGTCGGCCTCTGCCAGGTCGGCGCGTACGGCATGGCGCTGCGCGGCAAGTCGTACGAGGACATCCTGCACCACTACTACAACGGCGTGGAGATCGTGAGGCGCGCGCAGCCCTGAGCCTCGGCGCGCGGTCGCCTCGGGGCTCGGTTGACCGGCTGGCTGTGGCCGGACGATAATCACGGCCGCTGACTCCTTCCCGGAACCCGGCGTACGGTCGTCGAGGCTCCTGATCACGGCGCAGAGAGACGGTGTGGCTGAGTTTCGCGGCAGGCTGAAGGCCCTCAGTTGCGCGGACATCCTGGAGTTCCTGCGCGTCCTCAACCGCAGAGGATTGGTCTCCTTCACCTCGGACGGCGCGTCGATCGGGCTGTACCTGCGCAGTGAGACGATCGTCCACGCGACCTCCACGCGCGCGACCGACAGGCTGTCGGAGCGTCTCGTGCAGCGTGGCCTGATCACGCGCGAGCAGTGCGACGACGCGATGCGGCGCGCCGCAGCGGGCGAGAAACTGGGCCGCGCCCTTCTCGGAGCGGGTGGCCTGAATCCGCGGGGACTCATGGAGGAGCGCCGGCGCCAGGTCCGGCAGATCGCCACGTCCCTGTTCGAGTGGGAGGAGGGGGAGTTCGTGTTCCACGAGGGGGAGGCGCCGCCGGACGCGGAGGTCGAGGTCGACCTGCCGATCACGGAGACGCTTCTCGAAGGGATCCGTTCGGTGCGCAACCCGGAGCTGTTCCGCAAACGGATGCCGTTCGATGAGTGGGTGTTCGAGGCCATCCAGGACGACGGACAGCGGCCGGACATCGGACTCGAGCCGCACGAACAGTACGTCCTGCGCCTGGTGGACGGCGCGCGGACCATCGGGCAGGTCGGCGCTCTGTCCGAATTCGGTCCGGAGGAGACGCTGCGCACCCTGTTCCTGCTGTCCGTCGTCGGTCGCCTGAAGATGCGCGCCGAGGTCTCGGACGAGGACCAGCCGTTGGGGGGAGCCGACGGCATCGAACGAATCCTGAAGAACTACAACGGCATGTTCGGCCTGGTCTACCAGTACCTGATGAAGGAGGTCGGGCCGATCTCGGAGCATCTGCTGGCGCGGTCGCTGCGGGACCTGTCGGTCACGCATCAGGCGCTTTTTCGGAGCACCTCCCTGGGCGGGGACGGGACGGTGGACCCCGGCCTGCTGCGCGAGAACCTCGGATCCCTCCCCGGGCGCCGCCGCCGGGACGCCCTCATCCAGGGACTGAACGAGCTCCTGTACGCGGAGCTCCTGGTCCTGAGAAAGACCCTGGGCACGGTCCATGAAGGACGGGTGCTGCGCGCCTTCCGGGACGTCCGCCTGCACGAGCCGGAGGCCGGTGCGTGATGGCGAGGGCCCTGGTCCGTCTGGGCGGGCTCCTGATCGTGGCGTCGGTGGTCTATCTCGCCGCGGCCCAGATCCTGGCGGGGGAGCCGGACAAGGGGCTGTTCCGCAACATCGCCATCGCCGGGGGCGTGTGCGTGGCGCTCGGTCTCGTGCTGTCGATGGCCGGCCGCGGGATGGCCGCTCTCGTGGGACGCTCCTGCCCGCGCTGCGGCCGGCGGGTGGCGCGGGGTCGCGTCTACTGCGAGGACCATCTGCAGGAGACCATCAACGAGTACCGCGATCAGCAGCGCAACCGGGGGGCCTGAGCCTTGCCGGGGACGGGCGGCACCGCCACGGCGGAACAGACCCGCGGCGAGGGCGCGCCGCTTCTGGTGGTGGTCGGTCCGACCGCGGTCGGCAAGAGCGAGTTCGCCCTGCGCGCCTGCGAGCGCTTCGGCGGGGAGATCGTCGGCGCCGACTCGATGCAGGTCTACCGCGGCCTCGACCGTGGCACGGCCAAGCCCGGACCGCGCGAGCTCCGGCGGGCGCCGCACCATGGGATCGATCTGGCGGAGCCGGGAGAGGACTTCTCGCTCGGCGATTTCGTGAGGTATGCCGAGGCGGCGATCGACTCGATCCGGCGCCGCGGGCGGCTGCCCGTCGTCGTCGGGGGGACCGGGCTGTACCTGCGAGGTCTCCTGAAAGGGATCGCCGAGGCGCCCCGCCGTGACGAGGCCCTGCGGGCGAGGCTCCGGGCGCTGGCGGAGCGGCGCGGCCCGGCCGGGCTCCACAGGCTCCTGGCGCGGGTCGATCCGGCCGGCGCCGCGCGGCTGCCCCCGGCCGATCGACAGAGGCTGGTCCGCGCCCTCGAGGTGTACTTCGTGGCGCGCCGGGGCCTCTCGGACCTGATCGGCGAATCGCCTTTCGGACCGGATCGTTTCGCGACGGTGAAGGTGGGCCTGAGCATGGCGCGCGAGTCGCTGTACCGTCTCATCGACGCCCGCGTCGATCGCTTCTTCGCGGAGGGGCTGGTCGACGAGGTGAGGGGGCTGCTCGAAGCGGGCCGCGCGGAGGCCGCGAACGCCTTCAAGGCGCTCGGGTACCGCGAGACGATGCGCCACCTGCGGGGCGAGCTGAGCCTCGCCGAGGCGGTCGCACTGACCAAGCGGAACACGCGGCGTTATGCGAAGCGCCAGTGGACGTGGTTCCGGCGGGAGGAGGGGGTCGCCTGGTTCGAGATCGACCCGGCCGACCCGGAGCGATTCGAGCGGCCCCTGGCCCATGCGGCGGTGATGCTGACATGCTGACACTGGCCAACCAGCTGACCATCTTCCGGATGGTGATGATCCCGCTGCTGATCACCCTCCTGCTCGGCAACCTGCACGGCTGGGCTCTGCTGGTGTTCATCCTCGCGGGGGTCACCGACGCCCTGGACGGATTGATCGCGAGACGCTACCGCCAGAGCTCGAACATCGGCGCCTTCCTGGACCCGATGGCCGACAAACTCCTGATGACCGCCTGCTTCATCGTGCTGGCCCTTCCGGATCATCCGAAGTCGGTCCCGGAATTCCACATGCCCAACCACATCCCGCTGTCCCTGACCATCGTGGCGATCAGCCGGGACGTGTTCATCGTCATCATCGCGCTCCTCGTCCACCTGACCTCGGGCACCACCAGCTTCCGGCCGACATTTCTCGGCAAGCTGACGACGGTCGTCCAGGTCGTGACGATCGGCACGGTGATGCTGTTGAACTACCTGGGACGGGAGCAGCCGGTCCTGGTCGAAGGGCTCGTCTGGCTGACGCTCGCCGTCACGCTGGCCTCCGGCTTCCACTACATCTATCGCGCCACCCGCACCGTCGAAGGGGGCTGACCGTCCAGTGAGCGGGGACGGGCTGTTCTATTCGACCCAGATCAGCTCGGCCTTGATCGTGCCGACCGGGCCCCGGTAGTCGAGCGGAATCTCGAAAGTCGCGGTGCCCTGCGGAGGGACGACCGAAGGATCGAGCGGCGTCTCCCCCTCGGCCGCCATACCGCCATCGTCCAGGAGGATGCGCACCCTCACCCGGGCCTGCGAGGCCGAGCTTCCGCCGCTGTTCTGGACCCGCCCGAACACCTTGATCCGGCCGTCCGGAAGGACGGAGTGGTCGTTGGAGACGAACGACAGGTTCGCCCGGCTCTTCTGACGGTAACGATCGCGCAGCTTATCCTCCACCGACGTCCCGGGGCGCAGGGCCTTCTGGAAGACATCACCGGCGGGCCGGTTCGTGTAGCTCATCTGGGTCTCCACGGGCGCCTGCCCGGGGACCGGCTCTCCGACGGCGCTCGCGACGGCGCTCTGTCCGCCGGGGGCGTCGCGGAAGGCCAGGCGACGGTGCCTGACCGCGCCCGCCACGATGAGAACTCCGAGAAGGGCGGCGAGCACCATCAACATCCAGGAGAACCCGCCCGCCCGGGCGGGTCGCTCGTCGGCGCCGGGCAGCGGGCCGCGCCCCGCGCGTCCGCGCAGCTCGGCACCGGTCGTGGCGCTCCACGACTGCGCCGCCGGAACGACACCGGCGGCGCGCGGTCCGGCGGTGTCGGCCGAAATCGTGGATTGCGCCCGCTCCAGCTCGCGGATGACAGCGTCGTAGTCCTGGAACCGCTCGCCGGGACGCTTGGCCATCATCTTCTGGATCGCGGAGGCGATCGGGTAGGGAACGGCGGGGTTGACCGCGCGCGGCGAGCGCAGAGGCTCGCTCATGTGCTTCACGATCATCGCCAGCGGCGTCGGCGCCTCGAACGGCAGTCGTCCGGTCACCAGGTGGTAGAAGGTGGCGCCCAGCGAGTAGATGTCCGATCGCGCGTCGATCGCGGCACCCGAGGCCTGCTCGGGCGAGATGTAGCCCGGCGATCCCAGGATCTCCCCGGTCGCCGTCAGCTGGGTCTCCGAGCGCGCCGCCTTCGCCAGGCCGAAATCGGTGATCTTCAGGACACCGTCCTCGGTCAGCATCAGATTGCTCGGCTTGATGTCGCGATGGATCAGCTTTTTCTGCGCGGCGTGACGCAGTCCCGTCGCCGCCTGCAGAACGTAGCCGGCCGCCTCCGCCGCCGGGATCGCCCCCTTCTCCCTCAGGATCGCCTCGAGAGATCGACCGCGGATGAACTCCATGGCGAAGAAGGGCACGTGCCCCTCCTGCCCGATGGTATAGATCTGGGTGATGTTCGGATGATTCAGGGCCGCCGCGGACTGCGCTTCGCGCTTGAAGCGCGCGACGAACTCGGGATCCGCGGCCAGGGCAGGCAGGAGGGTCTTGAGCGCCACCTGCCGCTGCAGCGCCTCGTCCAGGGCCAGATAGACGACGCCCATTCCTCCGGCGCCGATGCGATCCTCGACCCTGTAAGGGCCGAAGCGCTCCGGTCGGTCACTCTCCGCGCCGGGGTTCAACGCGTCGTCGCTCATCTCCTGTACCACGTCCCCCGTCCGGCACCGCCGGGCACGATCACGGAATCGTCATCGTCCCGGTCAACTGCACGCTGCAAATCTATGGACGGGAGGGGCCAAGTCAACGCGGCGGGGATCCCTATGGAAAATGACCGACAACAGTGCGGATGACTCCTGGACGTATCGAGGGAAAAGCACGGCTGGGAAGGCTCGGAGGGTCGAGATCACGGAGAATCGTTCCCACGCGGCACTAACCCCCGTGAAATCAAGCAAATCAAACAGGAACGCTGACGAGCATCCGCATGGTGGTAGGGCATTTTCCCTACTTCTTAAACATGCCTAGAATTCCCTTCCGCCCCGCGTCCTCCGACGCCAGCCCGTCCAGCGCCTCCTGGCTGGCCGGGTCCCACTGCAGCGCCTTCTTGAACATGTCGCGCGCCTTGGAATGCAGCCCGCCCTTGGCGTAGAGGGATCCCAGCTGCGCGTAGATGTCGGCGTTGGTCGGATCGCGTTCGATGGCCTTCAGGAAATTCTCCTCGGCATCCTTCTTCCAGCGCGGGTTCCGGCTCTGCGCCTGCGCCAGGTAATGGAAGTGTTCGGCCTTGGAGGGATCCTGATCGCACGCGTTCTGCAGGAAGGAGATCGCCTCGCCGAGCTTCCCCTTGTCGAACATCTCCCTGCCGTGCTTGAAGTTCATGTGCGCCATGTCGCCGCCGTCCGCCTTCTTCTCCTGCGCGTGGGAGCCCTTGCGGATCGCCTGGTCTTCGTCGTACTTCGTCCGCGTCTCCGCATTCGACAGAGTGGAGTACGCCTCGGTGATGTGGGCGAACACCTTCTCGGCCTTGGCCTTCATGTCCTCGCGCGTGAACTTGTCGGGATGGAACTTCTTCGCGAGGCCGTAATAGGCGCGCCGCACATCGTCAGAAGGAGACGCGGCGGCGACGCCGAGGATCTGGTACAGGTCCTGATCGCGCATCTGCTCGAAGCGCTGCAGCATCTCGCTCTCGAGCTCGGCCGGGGTCGCCGGCCGCACCCGCTCGATGACCGACGTGACGCGTCGAGGCGCCATCGACGGCGCGGGGCGCCTGGCCGGATGAGATGCGCCCGCGCGCGCCCCGACCGGCTTCGCGAGGCCCGCCGGCCGCGCCCCGGGACGGGGGGCGGAGGGTCCCTGCTTCGTCCCGGTCTGCGGTGCCGCGGCGGCACCGCCGTTCGTCGGCGCGCGCGGGGCGCCAACCGCGGGGGAGGATGCCGGTGCCGTGGTCCGAGGGGCCGTCCCGGGGCGCGGCGCCGGCGCCGCCGGATGCAGGGGGATCTCCACGGCCCCTTCGGGCATGGTCAGGATCCCCGCGAGGGCGAGGCCGAAGAGGGCCCGCACCGTCGTGTCCTCGCCCATCGGGCTCACCATGCAGATCTCCGCCGCGCTGGTCCGTCCGTCGACGCGCGACATGATGAATCCTTCCGCCGGGTTGAGCTTGATCGCCTGATATCCCTCGGGCGGGCGGGGCGACATCATGACTCGGGCCTCGAGGGAGCCGAAGCGTCGTCTGATCGCGTCGGCGTCCGGGAGGGCGCGGACCCATTCGAGCAGGATTTCCGGCGTGCTCAGCCCGCCGTCGAGCTGCTCGCGGAATGGAAGCGCGCCGGCCTGGAACTCGTAGGTCCCCTCGCGCATCGCGAGGGCGCCCAGCACGACGCGATGGATGTGCTCGCGGGTCAGCTCGGTGAGGTTCTCCTTGGTGATCAGCCCGAGGCGCGCGATCGTCGTGCCGAGGAGCTCGTCCTGCAGCTTCGCCGCGGTCGCCTGGCGCAGCTGCTCGTCCGTCAAGGCACCCCTGTTGCGGAACAGGGCCGTGATGCTCTCGGTCGGCAGGGTGCTGACCGCGAAGCGGATCATGATGCCGGCGTCGATGAAGATCTGGCGTGTGGTGGCGTCCTTCTGGATCCTCAGGACGCCGGAGGCCTGGCGCTTTTGCACATCGGCCAGGACATCGATCAGGGCCCGCTGCGCGAGATCGCCGTTCATCCGGTCGGGGCTCCCCCCGGACCGCGCCCCGAACGGACTCCGGCCGGGGTGCGGACCGGTCCGACCATAACTTGTGGCGCGGAATCGATTATTGCAAGTACTTGGCGACCAGGGCCTCGCCCCAGGCCTGGCGCAATTCCTTGAGCGAGTAACGCGTGACCTTCTCGAACGACGCCTCCGCCGTGTCCCCCTTCGCCATCGTCTCCAGGACGTCCAGAAGGGCGGGAAAGCCGAGGCGGTCGTCGAGGTATTCGGCGAACGAGAGGGCGCTCGGGTAGGTGAACGCCTGGCCCCAGCTCTCCTTGTCCGGGAGCGCCTGGTACTCCTTCGCCAGCGAGACTCCGGTCGCGGTGCCGGTGGACTTCCCCTCGATCACCTGGGCCAGGCCTTCGTGCAGCCAGCGGGGTGCTGTGCCGTGGCTCTTGCCGGCGATGAAGGCATGCGCCAGCTCGTGGACGAGGACATGCCGGGCCTCGGCGTTGAGCTGCTGCAACCCGCCGATCGGCACGCGGATCTTGCCGTCGTAAAGACCGGCCACGTTCGAGTCCGCCTGGGTCGCTTCGTAGAACTGCCGCTGCGGGTAGAGGATGACGATGATCGGCTGCAGGGGATAGTGATCGAAGCGCGTCTCGAGCGCGCGGAACTGACCCTCGAGGTAGTCGAGGATCTGCGCGCCGAGGTCCGGGCCGCCGCGCTCGCCGTCGTACTTCAGGGTGAAGTGGGCCGCGTCCGACTGGCGGTAGGAGCCGTCGATCGCGCGCTCGCGGGAGAGCTTGTCGATCTTGCTCTTGAGCGCGTCGTTCGGCTTCAGTTCGTAGGCCTTCCTCCATTCGGCCAGGGCTTCCTGCGTGCGCTCCTGCCCGTTGTACACGTCGCCGAGGAGGGCGTGCAGGTCCGCGTCGTCGGGGTGGTCGAGGAGCGCGCGCTCGAGAGTCGATCGGGCGAATATGTCCTGATCGGTTCGCAGGTAGGTCGCGGCCAGGCCCAGCTGCGCCCGCGCGTCGTGCGCGTCGTAACCGAGGGCTTCCCGGAACCGGGCCAGCGAGGCATCGTAGTCGCGCGACTTGAGCGCCCGCGCCCCGAGCTCGTCGAGAAGCCTGACGAGGTTCCGGGTGTTCTGGGCCCGGGCCATGGGGAAGTCTTCGATCCGGCGCTTCAGGTCGTCGATGCCGATCTGGATCGTCTCGTCGGACACGGTCGCCTGCAGGGGCGCGGCGCTCTGCGCCGGAGCGGGGGCGCGGGGGGAGGCGGCCGGGGTCGGCGACGCCTGCGGCGCCGGATCGATCCTGTCCACCTGCGACCGCGGAACGTTGATCCGCGACGCGCCCTGGCTGATGATCAGGAGATCGCCGCTCACCTCCCACGCGTCGGCGGCGAGTGTCGCTCCGTTCTTGAGATGGATCACGTCGGCACGGGCCGGCGATCCGGACGATGCGAGACAGAGGGCGAGGGACAGGGAAGCAAGGATCTGCCGGTGCCGGACTCTCGGCCGGGCGTTCATCCGGGGGTCCGGAGACGGGACAGGGGCACGACGAGCGGAACGGTGGAGCCGGTCAGCGCGGCCGGCACGCCGGAGGCTGCCGCCCGCGCCGAATCGACGTCGGCATAAACCCCCCAGCAGACCCGGTAACAGGATCGTCCCTTCAGCGAATAGGGAAGGATGAACAGGGAGTCGTCCGCGCCGGCACGTGTCCTCGCCCCCTTCACGGTCTCCTCCTGGCAGGCGATCATCACCTGGAGCGTGAACCGATCGGGATTTCCGGAAAGAACGAAGGACTCGAACTGCCGGGCGGCGCCAGCCGCGTCCCCCTGGTCGAGCTGCTGCAGGGCCGAGGCGATGCCGGGGTCGGACGTGAGCGCGGTCCGGCGGGTCGACCCGCCCCGCAGGGCAGGCGCAGTCGTCGGCGCAGGCACGGGCGCTGTCTGCGCGACCGCCGGGGGAGCGGCGCGGGCCACCGGCGGGGCCGGTCGCGCGTCTTCCGATTTCGCGAGAGGGCTGGGTGCCGGAGCCTCACGCGCGTGTTCCTGCATCCTGGCCTCGGCCGGCGCAGGCACGACTGCGGGGACGGCGGAGGGCCGGGGCTCTGGCGCAGCGGCCCGGGCGTTCTGGACCGGCTCCGCCTCGACCGGCAGCGTCGCAGCCGGTCGGGAAGGGACGGACCGCGAGGCGGCGGCCGGCTCGCCATCACCGTTGCGGAGGATGACGTAGCCGAGCGCCCCCCCGACGACGAGCGTGACCGCGCTGGCGCCGAGGAGGATCCGCATGACGTTCTTCGATTCGCCGGAGCTGGGCGCGATCCGGCCGTCGAATGTCAACACGATCGGCCCGGTGTGCACGCGCTCTCCGGTGTCGGGATCGATCTCCCAGCGCGGCTCGCCGACGGCTGCCGGCATCGGCGCCGGCTCGGACGGGAACGCCTCCGGTGGCTGGGTGAAGGCCGGCAGCTCATCCGGTGGGATGGGGGGAGGCTCCGCGACGGCGGGCGGCTCCTCCGGCGTGATCTCGAAGGCGGGCCGGTCGATCGGCCGCGCGGGACTCTCCTCATGTGCCGCGACCGGGACGGACGGGACCGAGGGACTCTCCTCCAGTGTCGCGACCGGGACCGGTGCCGCGACCGGGACCGGTGCCGCAACCGGGACCGGTGCCGCGACTGGGATCGGGGAGGGCCGGTCGCCGTCGGTGACGACTTCTACGAGCGGGGCCGGCTCGAGCGCCTCCGTCTCGATCTCGATCGTGTCGTCATCGGCGCCTTCCTCGGCTGCCGGCGCGGGGTCCGCATCCGGGGTCGCCACGACAATCGGAATGGCGCGGCCGCCCGCGGCGACCGGAGCCGCCTCCCCGGTCGGCGGCACCTTCTCCGCCCCGCCGAGGAGCTCGAGGGCGAGGACGACCCTGCCCACCGTGAAGTCGTCGTGCGACGTGCGGCTGCTGAGGTCGTGCAGGCTCGCAGCGCCGTTCAGGAGCCGGGCGAACCGGTCGATCTCGGAGTCGAGCTTGAGCGAAGACAGCACGAACTCGAGCCGGTCCGTCGGCCGGTACACCGCCTCCATCGAGCCGATCTCGCGGACGATCGTGGCGCGGTCGCCCGACCGCATGAGACAATCGAACAGAAGCCGCCGGGTGCCGAGGCCCAGAGAGGTGACCTCCGGCGGCAGCGGTCCGGGGACCATTTCGTAAGATCCGCTGGTCGCCGTGAAACACGAGGCGACGATGATCTGGACCTGGCGGCGGGCGCCCTGCAGAAGCTCGGTGGGGGTCAGGAAGCCCATCTCGATCAGGGTCTTCCCGAGGGACGCTCCGGGCTCCATGCGCGTCCGGGTCAGCTCGAGCTGCTCGATCGTGAGGCGCCCCTCCTGGATCAGGATGTGGGCCAGCCGATCGGAATCGGCGTTGCTCGCGGCCGAGGCGATTTCACCCTTCTTGAAGTAGAGGACCTTGACGGAATCGGCAAGGGTCAGGCGCAGCGATCCCTCGAACTCATGGAGATGCAGGCCGGCGACGAGTCTCGGCAGGAAAATGTCGTCGATCGATCCCTGGGGCGGCTGATCGTGCATTACGGATCCGTCGGTTCTCCGCGTCTTTCGAGCCAGTCCACTCATTATCAGTTCCGCCCGGAAGCCTGTCAACCCGACGAGAATCGGTCTAAACTCCGGGGCGCATGAGCGACACACGCGCCCCCTTCGACGTGATCGTCGCCGGGAGCGGAATCGCCGGCCTGCGCGCCGCCATCGAGATCGCCCGGGAGGGCGGACGCGTCGCGATCCTGACCAAGGACGGTCCGACCGACTCGGCCACGGACAAGGCGCAGGGCGGCCTTGCCGCGGTGCTGTCGGACGACGACGAGATTTCGCTGCACTATCAGGACACGATCCAGGCGGGCGACGGTCTGTGCCACGAGGGGGCCGTCCGCGTGCTGGTCGAGGAGGGGCCGGCGCGCGCCCTCGAGCTCATCGAGTGGGGGGCGCGCTTCGATCGCGAGGGGACGCGCATCGCGCTGGCGCGCGAAGCCGCCCACAGCAAGAGACGGATTCTGCGCGCCCAGGGCGACTCGACCGGCAGGGAGATCGCCCGCGCCCTGGTCGCGAAATCCTCCGAAGACAGCCGCATCGTCCTCCTGCCGCGGATCTTCTCCGTGGATCTCATCCTCGCCGGGGGGCGCTGCGCCGGGGTGTCCGCCCTGGACGAATCGAGACGGCGGCCGGAGATCCTGAAGGCCCGCTCCGTCCTCCTGGCGACGGGGGGAGTGGGGCAGGCGTACCAGGAGACGACGAACCCCCCGCAGGCCACGGGGGACGGCATGGCGATGGCGTACCGGGCCGGCGCGGAGATGATGGACATGGAGTTCGTGCAGTTCCATCCGACGGCCCTCTCCATGGAGGGGGCGCCGCGCTTCCTGCTGTCGGAGGCGATGCGCGGTGAAGGGGGGCGGCTCGAGAACGCAGCCGGTGAGCGCTTCATGTCGCGCTCCGATCCACGCGGCGAGCTGGCGCCGCGCGACATCGTGGCGCGCGGCATCGTCGCCGAGATGCGCCGCACCGGCCACCCTTGCGTCTACCTGAGCATGCGCGGCCTCGATCCCGAGTTCGTGCGGGGCCGCTTCCCCACGATCGCGGCCACATGCGCCGCGTACGGGCTGGATATCGGGCGCGATCGGATCCCGGTGACGCCGTGCGCGCACTACATCATGGGGGGCGTGAAGACCGATCTCTGGGGACGGACCTCGGTCCCCGGGCTGTACGCGGCGGGAGAGGTCGCCTGCACCGGCGTGCACGGCGCCAACCGCCTGGCGAGCAACTCGCTTCTCGAGGGGCTGGTCTTCGGAGCGCGGGCCGGCCGCGCCATGCTGGGGGACGACCTGCCGCCGCCTCCGGAGGGACCGCTCGTCGGCGACCCGGGGACGGCTCTGGCGATCGGCGAGGAGGCGGCGCGTGAGGCGATCGAGTCCCTGAAGCGGGTCATGTGGGAGGGAGCCGGGATCGTGAGGGACGGGTCGGGCCTGCGCCGGACGATCGACGCCGTCCTGCGCCTGGAACGGGGGCTGGCCCGCCGTTCCGTGTCACGTCCCGGAGTCGAGGCCCGCAATCTGCTGTTCGTCGGCCGCCTCATCGCCGAGTCCGCGCTTGGGCGCCGCGAGAGCCGCGGCGCGCATTTCCGTCAGGACTTCCCGGAGCGGGAATCCGGTCGGGGACGGCACTCGATCATCGCGCCCGGAGCCCCGGCACCCGATCTCCCCTTCATCACGGTTCCCGAAGCCGACTGACGCGTCTCCCGGGCCGCTCCCGGTCCGGTCCCCGTCCACCTCGACACGTTCGAATCCGGCTATGCGTTCGCACCTGCCTGTCCGCAGCCGGACGCCCCGCGGTCATCGACCGGAGCGAAGGCCGCGCTGTGATTCGATCCGCCGGCGAGCACCGGGATTGCTAGTCGCGCCGGTGCGGGCCTTCCCGCAGTCGGGATGGAGGGTCGAAGAGGGCCGATCATGAAGCCGCGACCGTCGCAGACCTACCTCGTCACCCTGTGGACCTACGGCATCGAGCCGCTGTTCGCCGATTCCTCGCGGAGGGCGCTGTTCCTGCACGTCCTCGGCGGCCTGAGGCACAAGCTCGGCTTCCGGCTGCACGCCTACGTGGTCCTGCCGGATCGCGTCCGGCTGATCCTGGGGTCGCCCGGAGAAGACATTCGGGCCGTCCGCCTGACCGTGCAGCGTCTCAAATCGCGGTTCGCCCGGGAGGTCAACGCGCGATCCGGAAGGCGGGGCCTGGTGTGGCAGGACGCCGACCAGACGCTGCCCCTGGCCAGCGCGGACGAGGTGCGACGGAGGGCCGATTTCCTGCACTACAACCCGGTCATGGCGGGCCTGGCGCGGGATCCGGGAGACTGGCGCTGGTCGAGCTACCGGGCCTGGGCCGGCCACGGACGCACGCCGCTCGCGGTCGATGTGCTCCCGGCCGAGTCGGCCCGCCCGCCGGCCCCGGCCGGCAGGATCACTTGATGATCTTGAAGCTGCGCTCCCAGCGCGACTTGGTGAAGAGGTGCGTGATCTTGTCCCAGATGCCCGACGCCTTGTCGGCCAGGGCGGTCTTCTGCCAGGCGTACGAATCCTCGTCGTACGACCACCAGATCATGAAGGCCCGGCCCTTGACGTAGTCGCGCGGCACGAATCCCCAGGAGCGGCTGTCCTTGCTGTTGTCCCGGTTGTCTCCCATGCAGAACAGGGAGTTCTCCGGGATGCGGGTGGGCGGATAGTTGTCCTGGTCGCTGTTCAGGCCCGGAGGGTTGCGATGGATCACGTACGGCTCTTCGAGGGGCTTGCCGTCGATGTAGACCACCCGACTGCGCACCTCCAGCACCTCGCCGGGCAGCCCGATGACCCGCTTGATGTAGTCCTTCTCCGGCTCCTCCGGGTACTTGAACACGACGATGTCCTTCCGCTTCAGGTCGCGCACCGGAAGAAGCAAGTGCTCGACCCACGCCAGCGCCGGAACGGACGACAGCGGCGCGAAGGCGAACTTGTTGACCATGATGTAGTCGCCGACGAGGAGCGTCGGGATCATCGATCCGGTCGGGATCTTCGATTGCTGGAACGCGAACGTGCGCGCGAAGATGACGAAGATGACGCAGGTGACGATGGTCTCGAAATAGTCGCGGACGATGGTCTTGGGCGCGTCGTCGGGCAGCATCCTCTCCCCCGTGTCAGGCGAGGGATTATAGAGGGGGCGGCGGCACCAGGCAACTCGTCCCCCCCGAGAGTGTCGCGCCGCGGTCGCGGGACGCGCGCCTCACTCGATCCAGATCGAGACCCGATGGTCGTCCTCCTGCACCTCGAGGACCTGGCCGGGATCCATCGATTCCAGCTCCCTGATCGCGTCCTCGAGATCGAGATCCTTGACGCGCACCCGGGTCTTCTCGCCGTCCGCGCCGCAATCATGGATGGTCGCGTGCGCCTCGGTCCGCGCGGCGATGCGCAGGAACGCGGACACCACGCTCATCGGCAGGTTCACCAGGACGCTCGGCGTGACCGAGCCGTCCGCGTACACCCGGATCTTGAGCCAGCGGCCCCTGGAGGAGTCCCGGGCGGCGAGCGGAGTCACGGCGAGGGTCAGCACCAGAAGGCCGAGAAGCGCCGTCCCGGCCACCGATTTGAAGCGAGAAGTCATGGGACCTCCTTGGGAAGACCGCCGGTTCCACCGGATCGAACGGTGGCCGTCGCAAAAGGTTCCCCGCGCCGGCGCGCCCTCCTCAGAGACCGGCGCGTTCCTTCAGACGGGCGATCTGACGGGACAGGCGGTGCAGCCGTATCGACAGGCTGAAGAGGTACACGGCGAGGACGACCCACACCGCGGTGTAGGCCAGATTGAGGAAGCGCAGGCCGCGCTCCACGACATCGGGGCGCGCCGCCACGTTCTCCGCGGTGAACCCGGTGGCCGGATCCTGCACGAGGAGGGCGAAGATCGAGGCGAGGGACTCGAAGTGCGGGTCGATCATGCTGTCCCGGCGGGCGACGCCTGACGTCCGGCGTGCAGCGTCAAGGCTTCCACGTCGTCCTGCAGGCGCCCGAGGCGGACGCGTAGAAGGAGAAGGAGAAGGAAGAACAGAAGGAACGTGACCGAGCACAGCGCCAGGGCCTTTCCCATGGCCGGGTCGAGACCCTGGCCTCCGGAGATCTTCAGCACCCTGGGGTGCAGTCCGCGCCACCATTCCACGGAGTAATAGATGATCGGGACATCGAGCGCACCGACGATGCCGAGGACGGCGCAGAAGCGCGCCGCCTGGTCCGGGCTTTCCGCGCTCCGGCGCAGGATCAGGTATCCCATGTAGAGCAGCCAGAGGACGAGCGTCGAGGTGAGACGCACCTCGCCCGTCCACCAGACGCCCCAGACCGGGCGGGCCCAGATGGGTCCGGTGAGCAGGACGATAGTGAAGAACAGGACGCCGATCTCGGCGGAGGCGTGCGCCAGAAGGTCCAGGCGCCGGTCGCGGGTCCACAGGTAGAGAGCGCTGAACAGCGCGCACAGGCCGACGCCGAGAAAGCCCGCGAAGGCCGAGGGGACGTGGAAGTAGAAGATGCGCTGCACGACCCCCATCTTCCCTTCCGTCGGCACGATCCGAAAGACCACGTGCAGGCAGCAGGGGACGAGGACCGCCACGAGGATGAAGAGGATGCGCTCGGCCAGGACGGCCGTGCCGCTCGTCGTGTTCGCCACCGCGCGCTTCGCCATCACCGGCCGCGATGATACCACCATCGCGCGGCGCGCCTAATCCTCGAGGACGTAATCGAACAGCAGGACGGCCGCCGCGAGAAAGATGACATCGTAGGCGGCGGACATCTGGAGCCAGTGCCCGTAGGCGGCGAACGGGCGCCCGGCCAGGACGTGGCTCGTCGTCTTGACGGCGGCCAGCGCGACCGGCACGGCCGCGGGGAAGAGGAGGAGCGGCAGGAGGAGCTCGGACCGGCGCGTGCTGGTGGTCATGGCGGCGAACAGGGTTCCGACCGCGGCGAAACCGACGGTGTTGAGAAGAAGCGCCAGGATCGCCAGGAGGATCCGGCCGCTGAAACGGAAGTTGAACATCACCACCGCCACCGGCACGATCAGGATCTCCACGACCGCCATGAACAGCACCGTGGCCGCGACCTTGCCCAGGTAGAAGGCGCTGCGGTCGATCGGCGAGAGCAGGATCCCCTGGATGCGGTCCTGCTCGCGCTCGATCTGGAACGAGCGCCCGATCGCCAGCACCCCCGAGAAGATGAAGGCGACCCAGAGCACCCCGGGGCCGAGCGTCACGAAGTCGATGACGGTGAAGTCGAACGCGAAGTTGAACACCACGAGGACGAGAAGCGCGAAGAACAGCAGAGTCACGAGCTGCTCGCGGCTGCGCAGCTCGACTCTCAGGTCCTTCCCCGCGACGAGAAGAACGGCGCGCAGGTACGTCACGCGGGTCCCGCTCCCGCGACGGACCCCGGCGTCGCCAGGAGCGTCTCGAGGCGGGCGGAGTCGAGACCGCGCGCGGGCGCGTCGAGCTCCAGGCGTCCGTGCCGCAGCACCAGGACTCGATCGGCGACCCGCAGGCCCTGCTCCAGATCGTGCGTGGCCATCACGCAGGTGCGGCCGGCCGACCGAAGCTGCCGCAGTCGCTCCTCGAGCCGCGCGGAGGATTCACGGTCCAGTCCCGTGAACGGCTCGTCGAGCAGCACCATCTCGGGGCCGTGCAGGAGCGACCGGGCGATGGCCAGCCGCTGCTGCATGCCGCGCGAATAGACGCCGACCCGGTCCTCCTGGCGGTCCGACAGACGAGCCGCGTCGATCGCCTCGCGCGCCGCGCGCCCGGGATCGGGGAGACCGTAGAGCCGGGCGTAGAACAGCAGGTTCTCGAGGCCGGTCAGGTGCTCGTAGAGAAACGTCTGGTGCGAGAGGAAACCGATCCGGCTGCGAAGGCGGCCGGCGTCGGATGGCACGACCTCCTCGCCGAACAGGCGCAGCCGCCCGCCGCTCGGACGCGTGAGGGTTGCGAGAAGACGCAGGAGCGTGGACTTGCCCGCGCCGTTCGCTCCCAGCAGGACGATCGTCTGGCCGGCGGGGACGCTCAGGTCGATCCCGTCGAGAGCGGCCAGCGGCCCGTAACGCTTCGCGAGTCCCCGCGTCTCGACGACGGGAGGACCGTCACGGTCCGCCGCCATCACGTGCCGCCCGGGCGCCGGCCGCGCGGCCGGGGCACCTGGGCCTCGATCTCCTCGATGCGCTGCACCAGGCGGACCGCCTCGTTCGTGTACCGGTCGGTCATCTCCCGATAGTCCCGCTCGCCGATCTTGCCGGCGTGGTAGTCGAACTCGATGTCCTGCAGGGTCTCGTAGGCGACGCTCTTGAGAGCGTGCAGATCGCGCAGCTGGGCGAGCAGATCGGGGCCGTCGGTGAGCGGCGCCGTGACGTGCCCGACGAAGGGGGAGAGGATGAGCGCCGCCACGGCGAGCGTCAGCACAATTCCTGCGAGGACCAGCATCAGCGTCGTTCCCTCAGCTCGCGGCGGACGCGCTCCCGCGCCCTCTCCTCCGCGGGCGTCGGGGCAGGGAGGTCCATCGCCGGCGGCGCTCCGGGGGCCGCCGGGGACGTCCTCACGGAGCCCCAGCGGCGCACCACGACGACGAGTGCCGCGCCGGCGAGGAAGAGAACCAGAAACGGCGTGACCCAGGCGACGAGGTCGAATCCGGACTTGGTCGGCGCCGAGCGCATCTGCTCGCCGTGCTGCGCCACGAACGCCGCCACGACCTGGTCGGGAGTCTCCCCGTTGGCCAGACGTCCGGCGATCTCCTGCCTTATGGAGTCGGCCGTCCCGCACGTGCAGACGCGCACGGTCAGGTCCGAGCAGCCGCAAAAGCACATGAGTCGCCCTTCGACCTGCTGCTGGGGCGTCAGGTCCGCAGCCCGCGCGCCGGACGACAAGGGGAACGCCGCCGGGATGAAAAACGTGAGGGCGAGGAGAATGAGAATTCGCCGGGCGGCCGGACGGGCGGATGACGCGGGCGCGCGGCGGGGATCAGGCCGCACGGGTCTCGGCCTCCGCCAGCCGCGCCTCGGCGTCACGGCGGCGGTCGCGGAGGTCGGGGAGCATGGCGAACCAGGCTCCGAAAATCAGGACCCCTCCGCCGATCCAGATCCAGTTGATCAGCGGGTTGAGGTAGGCCTTGAGCGTGGCGCGCCCCTCCTGCGGGTCGAAGCCGGTCATGATCGTGTACAGATCCTCGCGCAGGGTGTAGTGGATGGCGACCTCGGTCGAGGGGTTCTGCCCCGCCTTGTAGAAATTCTGTCCGGGCACCAGCGTGCCGACCGGCCGGCCGCCGTCGAGGATCGCCAGACGCGCCCCCATGAACTCGGCGTTCGGTGAATCGCGACTCACCATGTCCTCGAAGCGCAGGGTATAGCGTCCGACCGAGAAGCTCTCGCCGCGCTTGAGGGAGGCCGTGCCCTCCTGCTTGAAGGCCGAGGACCCGGTCACGCCGATCAGGATGAGGACGAAGCCCAGGTGCACGACGAAGCCGCCGTAGCGGCGCTTGTTCCTGTCGACGAGGCTCAGGAGGGCCGGGCCGAACTTCTGCCCCGTCACTTTCTGGCGCGACCGCGCGCCCCAGAAGAACTCCATGACCGTCGTGGTGATGACGAACACCCCCAGGCTGAACGCCACGATCGCATAGAGGTCGCGCACGCCCGCCACGTACAGGGCCACGGCACCGCCGACGAGGGACCAGAAGGGGACCTGGATCTTCTCCATCAGCTTCAGGGCGCTGGCCCGCCGCCAGGCGATCGTGGGGCAGATGCCCGCCAGGGTCACGAGCGCCAGGGCGATCGGCACCATGATCTGGTTGAAGAACGGCGGGCCGACGGTGATCTTCACGCCGCGCACCGCCTCGGAGATGATCGGAAAGAGAGTGCCCCACAGCACCGTGAACGCGGCGCCGACCAGGATGAGGTTGTTGAACAGGAAGGTGCTCTCCCTCGACACGAACGAATCGAGGCGGTGCTCGCTCTTCAGCTCGGGCAGGCGGTAGAGCAGGAGCCCCACCGACACGAGGGTGCAGAGGCCCAGAAAGCCCGCGAAGACCGGGCCGATGTCCGACTTCGTGAAGGAGTGCACGGACGAGATGACCCCGCTGCGCGTGATGAAGGTACCGAGGATGGCCAGCAGGAAGCTCATGATGACCAGGGAGAGGTTCCATACGCGCAGCATCTTCTTGCGCTCCTCGATCATGACCGAGTGCAGGAACGCCGTGCAGGTCAGCCAGGGGATCAAAGAGGCGTTCTCGACCGGGTCCCAGGCCCAGTAGCCTCCCCAGCCGAGCTCGACGTAGGCCCACCAGCCTCCCAGGAGAATCCCCGTTCCCAGGAAGAACCAGGACAGGATCGTCCAGCGCCGGGTGGTGCGGAACCACGTGTCGTCCAGGCGTCCGGTGGCGAGGGCGGCCATGGCGAACGCGAACGGCAGGGTCAGCCCGACGTACCCGAGGTAGAGACAGGGCGGGTGGATCGCCATGAACACGTTCTGGAGCTGCGGGTTCAGGCCGTTGCCGTCCTCCGGCGTGAAGGCGAGCCGGACGAACGGACGGGCCATGAAATTCACCAGCCCCAGGAAGAATGTCGAGACGAAGGCGAGCGTCGCGACGACGAACGGCAGCAGTGGGCGATTGAGTCGGCGGTTCGTCAGGACGATGAGGGACGCGTAGGTGACCAGGATGAATTCCCAGAACAGCAGCGAGCCGGCCTGGCCGCCCCACAGGGCGGTGATCTTGTAGAGCTTCGGCAGGGCCCGGTTGGAGTAGGACGCCACGTACTCCAGGCCGAACTGATCCGTGAAGATGCAATATTCGAGACTGACGACCGCGAGGAGGACCAGGACCCACGTGGCGTAAACCGCGCGCTCGGCGGAGAGGACCAGCTCACCGAGGCGGGCACGGCCGCCGTTATACGAGGCGATCAGGGCCCACCCCGAGGTGGCCAGGGCGAGGTAGAGGCAGAGCGTCCCGAACTCGGCCATCGGCTAACCGGCTCTGGGGGGTGACGTCACCGCGGCTGCCGGTTCTGGGCTTCGTACTTGGAGGGGCACTTGGCGAGGAGTGTCTGTGCGGCGAACACGTCGTCGGCGCCGAGGGCTCCCTCGACGACCGCCTCCGCCCCGTCGACGAAGGTGTCGGGAACTTCCTTGTTGTAGACGACGGACAGCTCCTGCTTGCCGTCGGTCAGGACGAACCGCGCTCCCGGCGCTCCCTGGTGCTTCTGGATCGATCCGGCTTTCACGATGCCGTTCACCCTGAAATTGTCCCCCAGGTCGGATCGCCTGCCGGAGTCCTTGAACTCGGACACGGTCAGGTAATAGACGAGCGACCCCTTCAGCCCGACGCTGAACAGGACGGCGAATCCGGCGACGAGGAGAACCACCGTGATGACGATTTTTCTGGATATACGCTGCGCCACGGTGAGGACCTTCTCGGTAGAAGGTTGAGTTGAATCCAGACGCCGATGATAGCCGACGCTCCAGGGCAAGTCAACAGAACGGGGAACGGCGGGCGGACCGGATGCTGGCGCTGAACCCGTGCTGTTTCCTGAACTTCCGCCGGAAATCACGATACTGAAATCGGGCACGGCGCGGGGCCGGCCGCAGATAGTCGAGCGGCGGGCTTGACAGTTGGGAATCGGGACCTACATTAAGTGCCAGACGGTTTGTATATGCGCTTTAGAATCACAAGAGATGGGGATATAAACGCAGCGCATATACAGACACTGAGAGCATCCCGAATCCTTCCATAAACCCAACCCGAGACGCGGGGGCCGAAAGGCCCCCCACCCGCCTTTTGTCTGGGTCTCGATGTCTGGGCCGGATCTGGGGCTGTCCGCATGTGCCCGAGCTGTGACTATCGCCCGTGGACCCGGTCGCGGGTGATCGGGAGGGGGCCCTTCATCGTAGGTATCTCCCGGCGCACAGTCTGGCTCCCGCGATGGGGGGAGCCAAGGATAGGTAGGATCAGAATTTCACTTTATCCTTCGCATCATCAAGTGCAGCGTCGTCGTGCGCTGCGTCGGCAGCTTCCCGAGCGACGCTGTTGAAGATCGTCACGTCGGCACGATAGGTCTCCGGGCGATCACCCATGTCTTGTATCAGTCCTACGATGACTGGATGCTTCTCAGGATCGATCAGCGCCCGACCCACAGTGTAGACCGCACGAATGTTTCCCGCCTGCCACGTCACGGTCGTCAGGTGCTCCCTTGCCACAGTTGCATTGAACCCGTTGTGAAGCTCATTCTGCGATAACGTCGTCGACGCGGGTGCGCCCCATCGTTCAGTTAGCAGCCGAATCATTGCATTCGGTTCCGGGTCGGCAGAGAACCTGAGACTTAGCGCACCCGAGGTCACTACGTACACCATCCGCAGCCACACGATCTGACCTTTGGCGTCCTCGACCACCCACCCACGCCGGTCTGAGAGGGTGAAGTGGTGAATCTTGCAGCCGAGATATCCAGGTGACAGGTCGAAGATATCGGCCCGACGTAAGAATCGATCAGTGATCTCGCGCTCCCGGCCAAGGTCGATTCCGCTGATCCCCGCGAGGTCGGTGAGGGACATTCCGATGGAAATACCCTCCAGCGAGGGTGTCTGCGGCACCTGCTGCAAGTCGGCCGCCCACACACTGCCGACCCCGGTGGCCAGCAGCGCTCCGATCGTGACCCACTTCAACATCAGCTTCATTGTCGTCCACCCCCAGGCGCGACCTCTGCGCCGGTTCCCTCACGATCACCATGGCCTTGCGCCAGTGGTCCAGATGGGCTGTTAGGCGGGGCGGTCTTAGCAGGGCGCGGAAAAAGTCACGACTTCACGGTTCGTGACTGGATCGAGTGACGTACGATGCGTCTCAACACATCGGAGGAGCGCGCGATGCGTGGAGACGACCGACAGCAAAGCTCGATGTTCAGCTACGTCGCACCGG
>DASQAT010000016.1 GCA_035635555.1 Candidatus Dormiibacterota bacterium | reverse complement strand
CGCCTGGCGCACGTCGATCCTTTCCGGATTCATGGGTCACCTCGTCGTCGATCGTCGATCATTCTACCGCGGTCGCGCCGGCGCGGACCCGACCAGTTCGCGGGCGCGAAGGAAGACGGCGTGCCACATCGGCCGCGTCAGGAGTCCCGTGTTGGTGTTGCGCCGGCTCGGATGGAACGAGCAGAGGAGGGTCCTGCCGTCCGGAAGTGCCCTCTCGGCGCCGTGCGCGAAGCGTGGAGCGGGTGGAGGTCCGGTCCTGTCCCGGTTGCCGGCGGCTCGAAGGAAGTTCTCGAGGGCGAGCCGACCCAGGACCACGACGACCTGAACGCGGTGGAGCAGCCGGATCTCCGCATCGAGGTAGGGCCGACAATTGGCGAATTCCTGGAGGGTCGGCTTGTTCTCGGGCGGGGCGCACCGGGCCGCGGCCGCAATGTAGCAGTCGATGAGCTCGAGCCCGTCGTCGCGCGACACCGAGGTGGGCCGGCTGGCGAAGCCGTACCGATGCAGGGCCTCGTACAGCCAGTCGCCGCTCGAGTCTCCTGTGAACACACGGCCGGTGCGGTTTCCGCCGTGCGCGGCGGGGGCGAGACCGACCACCAGAAGACGCGCGCGAGCATCGCCGAATCCCGGGATCGGTTTACCCCAGTAGTCCCACTCCAGGAACTCGCGCTTCTTGTCGCGCGCGACCTGCCTGCAATAAGAGCGCAGCCGTGGGCAACGCTCGCACGACACGATCGCGCGCCGGACTTCCTGCAGGGAACGGAAGTTCATGCCGCCCAAGACTACATCAGGACCGTGTTGACAATTCCCGGATCCGGGCGTACATAGATCGCCTGCCGACGCACCACGCATTCGCCGTGCGATAGAAAACTGCGTCCGAAGTGTTGTCCCCTGCGCCCATCACGGGACACCCTGATGGCCTCGGGCGCTCGTGGCGCGCGGCGGTCGTCGATGTGACTCGATTCTGTGAACGAGCCGGTGTCGCCCCGAACATGGGCATCGGGACATGCCGGCTCCCATCGAGGGGAGGTCGCCGGTGCGCAAATTCCTTCTGTCCGCCGTCTGCGCAGGTCTTTTCGTCGGTCTGGTCCTGGCCGACGGCAGTGGCGCCAACCACCAGGTAAGGACGATGTCATTCGGGTCGTCCGGCGGGAACGCCAACGACATCACACGCTTCTTCTGCTGCGGCGGAACTCTTGGGTCGCTGGTCACCAAAGGAGGCATCCAGTACATCCTGAGCAACAACCACGTTCTGGCGCGCGTCGATCAGGCCGCAGTGGGCGAGGACATCACCCAGCCCGGTCTGATCGACAACGGTTGCAGTGTTGCGACGGTGGTTGCCGACTTCAGCCAGGCGGTGCCGCTCGGGACGCAGAACGTCGATGCGGCTCTCGCGGCGGTGCGTCCAGGACTCATGGACGCCGGCGGCAAGATCCTGGACATCGGTGTCCCGTGCGCGACACCCGGAACCCCGCGGGTCGGGCTGGCGGTGGCGAAGAGCGGCCGGACGACCGGCTGCCAGCAGGGAACCATCGCATCGATCAGCACCAACGTCAACGTCCAGTACCAGAGAAGTTGCGGCAAAGGTAAGAAGTTCGTCATCGCTTACACCAACCAGGTGGTGATCAACAGCACCACCTTCAGCGCGGGCGGCGACTCCGGCTCGTTGATCCTATCGGGGTCGTGCAGCAATACCGGCAGCGAGACGAACGGCGACAACGCGCCGGTCGCCCTCCTGTTCGCCGGCAGCAGCTCCAGCACCATCGGCAACCCGATCCAGGATGTCATCGGGTCCCTGGGGGTCGGCTTCGTCGGCACGTCGACGTGCACCGCCCCGACCTCGGCGTCGGCCGCCACCGGCTTCGGTCGCGAGCCGCTGCAGAACGATCTCGATTTCGCCACCATGGTCAAGGACCGGCACGCTCCCGACATGATGCGGAATCCCGAGATCATCGGCGTGGGGGTGGGCGTGATGGACGATGACCCGAGCCGGGTGGCGCTCGTCGTCTACGTCGATTCGACCCGGCCGGTGCAGTCACGCGTCCCCACGCAGGTCGATGGGGTGCCCGTCAAGGTCGTACGCACGGATCCGTTCGTGGCCTACTAGCTCCGGAGTCGAAGAGAGGGGGTGACGCTCCAGGGTCACCCCCTCTTCATTCCGAGTGCCCACGGCAGGGTACATTCCGGGTTGGCAGGCGGTTTGCTAATACGCTCAGATGAAGACGCCGCGTGCCCCGGCCGACCGCCGGAATCGCCGTGGCGGAAGTACCGGAGGAGGTGTCCAGATGAAGAAGATCCTGACGCTCGCGGTGCTCATGACCCTGGGGCTCGCCTTGGCGACTCCGGTCCTGGCCGATCACCGTGACCACTACCGGGGACACCCTGTCCGCTACTCCCGAGGAGGGTACCACAGCGGGTATTACGCCCCGTACTCGAGGCCCAGGTACCGCACCCGGCTGTTCTTCGGCTTTGGCGTGCCGCTGTTCGCGCCGGCCCCCGTCCATGTCTACGACCCGCCGCCGTACTATGCGGAGCCCGGCTACTGCGAGCCGGTCTGGGTGCCGGGACACTACGTCTACCAGGGCGGGGCGCGCTTCCACATCGCGGGAGCCTGGTCCCGCTGAACGGGCTGTGGTGCCGGCGGGTGGAGCCGTGAGGCCGCCCGCCGGTTTCAGCCGGTTTCCGAGTTGACCTCCCCCGCCGGGCGTGATAGAAATCGCGGCCCCCTGCACACGACTCTCAGGAGGACCGCAGCGATGACGCCACACCGGCTCTCGAATCTTCTCCAGTGCACCGTTCCGACGCTTCTGGTCGCGGCACTGGCCGTCGCGACCACGCCACCGCTCCGGGCCGCGACCCTCGACCTGAAGGCCAAGGGGCGCACCGACACCGACAAGGACCGCGACTCCTACAACAGGCCGGTCGAGCTGATGGCCTTCTGGGGGGTCAAGGACGGCATGAAGGTGATGGACCTGTTCCCCGGGAACGGCTACCTGACGCTCCTCCTGAGCCAGGCGGTCGGTTCGAACGGGAAGGTCGTAGGGTTCGCGTCCTACGACCATGAGGCCTGGCAGAAGCGCTTCCAGCCGCTCGCGCTCCCCAACGTCGAGGAGGTCGTGATGCCGGAGCCGCAGGGATTCGGAGGGGACCTGGCGAAGGCGCTCGCCAAGCTCCCGGCGGGGTCGTTCGACGCGGTCCTCACCATAAGGAACTACCACGATCTGAAGAACCCGGCGGAGGCGCTGGCGGAGATCAAGCGCCTCCTGAAGCCGGGCGGGACTCTCGGAATCATCGACTCCCGCACGGCCAGCGGCCGCGACGCGGAGAACCACCGCATCGCCGACGACGTCATCGTCCGCGAGGTGCTGGCGGCCGGGTTCAGCCTGGCGGGGATCTCGCAGATGCTCTCGAACCCGAAGGACGACTACACCAAGGGCTTCTGGGACGCCCGTTGGATCGTCGATCAATCCTGCCTGAAATTCACACGTTGAGATTGGGCACGCTCACGGTCCGCGGCACCGGGGCGCGCGAGAAACGGTACCCTTCGTAGACCGCGATGGCGTAGAACACCAGGTCCATCGGGCTGAACGTCTCCACCATCAGGTCCACGATGACCGAAGGGTGAAGGTGCGTCACGATGGTCAGGAGAGGGATGTTCTCCTGCCGGCCGACCATCACGCAGACGATCAGGAGATTGCCGGCGAGACAGCCGAGCAGCGACAGCACGGCCCCCAGGACCTGGAACGTCGGCTCCGACCCCTTCCCGAATCTTCGCACGGCGTAGCCGACCAGGAAGCCGATGCCGATCGCCATCCAGCCGATCTGCATGTTGGTCACCACGGTGATGGTCGCCCACAGCGCCGCTCCGACGACGGCGGCGGCACCGCCCGCGAGCAGGGCCATCGGGAGGCTGTTGCTTTCCGGATTCAAGGGAGTCACGTCCGTCGTCTGTTCCATCGGGGTCCTCCCGGAGCGAGGCTCCTGTTTCAGGCCGACCGCTTCAGCACCACCAGCGTGATGTCGTCCTGCCGTGGCGAGGCGGCGCAGTGGCTCTCGACCGCGGCGGCGGCGCGATGGACGATGTCCTCGGGAGTCGCCGAGGGATCCTGCCGCGCGATTTCGATGAGGCGCGCTTCGCCGAACTCCTCGTCCGAAGCGCTTCGTCCTTCGGTCGCGCCGTCGCTGAAGCAGAGCACGACGTCGCCTGGGAGGATCTCCAGGCTGTGGGCGCGGAAGGCGGCGCCGGCGAGCATCCCCAGGGGCGGACCGGTCGCCGTCAGCCGCTCGACCTCCGCCCCGGCGCGCACCCGGCACGGCGGGTTCTGCCCGGCGTTGACATACGTCAGGGTGTGGCGCTCCGGATCCAGGACTCCGTAGAAGAAGGTGACGAAGCGGTTCTGGGGAATGCGCCGGTTCAGGTGCCGGTTGAGCCGGGTGATCGTCTCGTCCGGCGACAGCCCCATCTCGCACAGGGCATGCAGACTCGCCTGGAACGAGGCCATCAGGAGCGCGGCGGACAACCCCTTGCCGGCCACGTCCCCCAGCCCGATGCCGTAATGCCCGCCCGGAAGCTCCACGTAATCGAAATAGTCGCCGCCGACCGCCTGGCAGGGGGCGCTGTGTCCGTACACCTCGTATCCCGGGATCGGCGGCCCCTGGGCCGGCAGCAGATGTTCCTGGATCTCGCGCGCTTTCTGCAGCTCCTGCTCCATCCGCTCCTTGGCCACGACCTGCTCGAACAGCCGGGCGTTCTCGATCTTCACGGCCGCGACATTGGCCAGGTAGGTCAGGAGACGCAGGCTCTCCTCGCTGAACAACGCGGCCCTGTGGCGGTTGTCGACGTAGATCAGTCCGATCACATCGCGGTTGTTCCACAGGGGGACGCACATGACCGACCGGAGCTGCTGCGCCTCGACGCTGTGTCCCAGGCGGAAGCGGTCATCGATCAGGGCGTCGCTCGTCAGGATCGATTCCTGCTTCCGCATCACGCGGTCCGCGATGGTCTTGCTGATCGAGATGGTGGAGCCGGCCTCGTCGGGCGGGACCCGTATGACCTGGGCCAGGAGGGTCTCACCCGCGCGCAGCATGAGAAGTCCGCGCTCGAACGGCACGGCCCGCCGGGCGAGATCCATGATGGTCTCCAGGATCTCGGGGAGCGGACGATGGAAGACCAGCTGCTCGTTGGCCTCCTGGATGATGGCGGCGATGGAGGCGGCGGAGGCGCGGTCCGCGGGGGGCGGGAACGGCGTCTTCGCCTCTAGGATCAGCGGGACGTCGTGCAGCTCGGGCGTCCGCAGCCCGGTCGGCGAGAAGTAGGTCGTGCCGGCGCCCTGCAGGAGGGGCCGGTCGCTGAACTCGACGCTCGGGATCGTGGCGCCGTTGAAGATCAGGAGGGTCGATCCCAGGCGGACCCGGTCACCCGGGCTGAGGCGGGTCGGCTCTCCGATGCGCCGGTCGTTGACGAATGTGCCGTTCTTCCCCCCGGCATCGAGGACGAACACGCCGTCGGCCTGCCTGACGATGGCGGCGTGGGTGCGGGAGACGTTCAGGTCCTTGAGGACCAGATCGTTCCCCGAGGCGCGCCCGATGCGCAGGTTGTCGGCGTCGATGTCGCGGCGGACACTCGACCCCTCGGGCGTAATGACCGTCAGGAAGTCCATGTCCGGCCCCGCGGCGAGAAGGGCCCGGCGGCGCCGGGAGGCGCCGCCGGGTTCTACGACCCTACTTGATCCCGATTGTCACGTCATGCACCGTCCCGTCGTCGAGGATCGTCCTGATCAGGTAGAGCGAGTTCGACTGCAGGGACGAGGCACTCAGATTATAGATGTACTGCTGCGCGGTCGGATCGTAGCGATAGAGATTGTCCGTGTTGGCGCTTCCGACGCTGCCGATGTCGATGGCCTGGTCGCCCACCACGCCGTTGGCGACGAAGTGGACCTCGATCCTGGCGACGGCGTTGGGGATGTTCGCACCCGCGCAGTCGCGGAGCTGGAACTTCACCGGGATCGCCCCCCGCTTCTTGAGGAACACGGTCGGGCTGCCGGCCTTGATCGGCGCCAGGTATCCGTCGAAGACGTAGGCCTCGTCGATGTGACCGTCGCAATCGTCATCGGCACCGTTGCAGGCGACCTCCTGGACCGGTAAGACCGTCTGCTTGCAGACCATCGGACCGTCCGCGCACGAGGTGAGACCGTGGGTGCAGGCGCCGAAAAGACCGGTCTGCACCACGGTGCAGGGAAGACCCGCCCCCGCGGTCGGATGCCCGTCGTCGGGGACTCCGTCGCAGTTGTCGTCGAGACCGTTGCACAGCTCCGTCGCCCCGGGATTAATGAAGGCGCGCTGGTCGCTGCAGTCGGCGGCCCGGGTCGCCGAGCCGCACAGGGTGTAGCCATCGCCGTCCGCATCGGGCCCGGGGGCGCCGCCGAGTCCGGCGCAGTAGGACAGGCGGGCGTCCTCGCTCACGAGTCCGCAAGCGATCTTGACCGGAGACCACTGCGCCGCACCCTTGGCGCGCGTCGGGTCGGGGGTGACCGTGGCGATCTGGTCGACCGAGAGGGTTACGTCCGTGAAGGGAGGATAAGTCAGGACACCGCCGACATCGGACGAGTGGGAGTACAGCATCCGCAGATTGGGCTCGAATTCGCCGTCCTTCTTGAGGACCATGTCGGTCGAACCGGACACCGGCGAGTCGATCGTCAGGACCTGGCACGGAAACGGATCGTCAGGCGGAGATGGCTGGTAGCCGGGAGGGAACGCCGGCTCGTCGCCGTTCGGCAAGTTCGCCGAGCAGGCGGCGGCACCGGCCGGTGTCCCGCCGCCATTGCTGATGCTGAACAGGAGGCCGTCGGCGAGGCAGATCGTCTGATTGGAGAGCGGACCGGGTCCGAGGGCGCGGAAGGTGGCGTGAAGGGTGCACCTGTTGCCGCCGCCATCGGTCGCCACCACAGTCCCCTGCCCGTTTGCGCCCGCATCGATCGGCTCGACGCGGAAATCGACGGACGGCGCCCCCGGATCGAAGGGGTCCACAGTCAGCCGCACGTTGGACTCCCCCTCTTCCAGCGCCACACTCACGATACCCGACTGGACCTGTTCGGGATGGATGGAACCAGACGCGACGGACCTGAGGCAGTCGATGCACCCGATCACGCTGGAATCGGTCGCCGTCCCATCGATGCCGCGGACTCCTCCTTCGGTCGCCGGAGCGCCGCTGCAGACCGGCGGGGTCGTATCGGTCTCCGAGGCGGCGATTCCGAACCGCACGTCGTCGACCCCGAATTCCTCGGAGATGCCCGTCACCGTCCCGGCGGTGATGACCACGCGGAAGATCGGCCCGTCGGCAACAGCACCGAAGAACACCGGGGTCGACTCGCTGTCCGAGTCGTTCGACAGGGGCAGGGTAGCGGTGCTGTCGTCGCCGAACTCGAACTTCACAGAAGCGGGAGTCGCCGCCGGATCATAGGCGGTCAGGTAGAACGAGAAGGCGGTGATCGACGGATGGAAGTCGAGGTAAATCGTTTGAAGATAGGGGCTCTCGATGCCCGAAACCGAGCCGCCGACGAGCATGTTCGGCGCGCTCGAAGCCGCGCTGTGGCCGATCACGTGGATGCTGACATACCCATCGATGCCGCTGTTCGGAGACGAGAACACGACTCCGGGGATCTGGTCGCCGATCACTGTGTCTGAGGTGAAGGCGTCGAACCCTTCGTGCGTCAGCTCCCCTCCGCCGGCGGCGGCGAGAAACGACTCGGGGTCCGGATAGGTTGTGACCGTCGCCGCTGCGGTCGATGAGGCGGCGGAGGACACGAGAACGATCAGGATGGTGAAAATGACCCGGTTCAGGTTCGATATTGCGCGACTCAATTTCATCTCCTCCATTGCGCGAAACACACGTCCACTGCGGTTTTTTACGGATTCTGCCGACTCAAATATCCCCGAACGTCCCCTCTTGTCAATAGGAATCGCCCCCTTTTACGGCTTCAGGAGCGACTGCAGGCGTGCTGTCTCCGCGGCGTGGTCGGGTCCCTTGAACAGCGCCTCCGCTTGCCGGGCGAACTCGACCGTCAGGGGTCGTGCAAGAAACGTCTTGAGGTCGGTTCCCGCGAGCCCCTGGCGCATGTCCTCGAGCACCCCGAGCGCCTGGCCCGCCCGGTCCCGGGCGGCGGCTGCTTCTCCCTGCAATTTCAAAGTCTTGCACGCGATCTGGAGGGACTGGAACTGCACGTCCCGCAGGTGGATCGGGGAGGCGAGGTGCTGGGCCAGCTCCGCCTCCCTTGCCGCATCTCGCCCCCGGCCGGCGGCCAGGTGGACTCTCGCCAGGGCCAGGCGGGTGGCGGCGGTCAGCGGGGCGAGCCCGATGTTCGACGCGGCGCTGGCGACCTGTTCCAGATCGCGGGCCGACTGGGAGGCTTCCGCCTCACGCAGACGCGCCAGCAGTATGAGGCGCTGGTCGTTCGCGGCGCGGGCCTGCGTGACCGCCTCTTTCGCGACGGCGAGGGCCCGGGCGCGCTGCCCTCCTTCCAGAAGGAGCGCCGCCTGAGTGCTGAGCGCCTCCGCCAGGAGCGGCGCATTCTTCATCTTTCCGGCGAGGCGTAGCGCTTCCTTCAGGGCGCCGTCGGCTCCCTGAGAGTCGCCCAGCTGTCGGCGCACGCTTCCAAGGTAGACGAGACAGGTCGTGGATAGCGTCGTGTCGTTCGCCTCCCTGGCCATCTGTTGAGCGTCGGCCAGGAGAAACAGGGCTGGTCCGTATTCCCCCTGGTCCTCGTGGATGTTCGACAGGTTCGCCGACAGGATGCCGATCCACACCTTTTCGCCGATGTCGCGCGCCATCGTCAGTCCTTCGGTTTCATACTTGAGGGCCTCCTCGAAGCGCCCCTGCAATTGCTCGACGAGGCCGAGGTCGATGAGCGACCGGACGATCTCCACCTTGTCGCCGATCTCGCGTCGCTTGGCGAGCGCTTCCTTGAGGAAGATGAACGACTCGACGTAGCGTCCCAGGACACTGTTGATGTAGCCGACGCTGGCGAGACCCCGGGCCAGGTTCACCGGGTCTTCGATGTCGCGGACGATCTTGAGGCTCTCCTGGTATGCGGCGAGGGCCGCTTCGGGCCGGCCGGCGTCCTGCTGGATGTCTCCAAGCTCCGAGTACCCGTAGGCCAGTCCCTCTCTGTCGCCCATCTCCTGGCTGATGGCGAGGGCGTTCTTGACCGACTGGATGGCCTCCTCGTGCCTGCCGAGCTCGCGCTGGATCGACGCCAGGTTGCGCAGGGTGACCCCAACGCCGCGGCGGTCGCCGATCCGCTGCCGGATCTCGAGGGCCGCCATGTAGTTCTTCAGCGCCTCGTCCGGCTGGCCCAAGAGGTACCGGTAGGTGTTCCCCAGGCCGTTCAACACAGCGGCCCTCCCCTCTTCGTTCCCCGTCTCGGTGTGGAGGGCCAGGGCGGTGTTGAAATCCTTGAGAGACTCCGCTCCCTTCCCGAGCTTGTTGTGGACACGTCCGAGCGCGTAGAAGGCGCTCGGATGCTTGGGGTCGAGGGCGATCACCCGCTGCAGTGACTTCAAGGCGCCCTCGAGATCCCCCGCTTCCTCCTGCGCCGCAGCCAAGTCGAAGAAGACCTCGGCATTGTTCGGCGCGAGCTCGCACAGCTCGCGGTAGGCCTTGAGGGCTCCCGCGCTGTTGTTGGTGAGTCGGGCCTGCACGGCCCGGATGCGCGCGGACTCGTAAGGGGAGGTCGAGCCGATCCCGGACACGGCCTTGGCCGCTTCCGCCGTTGCCTTGTCGGTGTATCCCAGACGGTCGTAAGTCTCGGCCAGGAGGGCGCGGGCGACGTGGAATTGCGGGTCCTTGTCGAGCGCCGCCGTCAGGCGCTTCACCGCCTCGAGCTGGTTTCCGGAACGAGCCAGCGCCAGCCCATCGCCGTACAGGGACAGCGCCTCGACCGATTTCGTCGACAGCTCGGTGGCGCCGCGCCGCCTCTCGAGGAGCCCGCCCGCGACACCCAGACGCTCGCGCACCTGGCGCGTGAGATCGTCCACCATCGTGAAGATCGCCTTGTCCCCCTCACCGTCCACCACCAGCGCGCTCGCGTCCGTCGGCGCCGCCGCCGTTGAGGACGATCCGCCCGCAGGCCGCAAGGTCGCGTCGATCCGCAGACGGTCGGCGATTCGCACGATCCGCCCTCCCAGGACGTTCTCGGCGCCGAGGAGCGAGGCGATCCGGCGGGTAGTCGTCGGCGTCGGGTCGAGGTCGTCGCCGAGCTTCAGCGAGGCCAGCACCTCCTTGACCCGGTCCTCGCCGACCAGCCGGAGCGCTTTGGCCTCGATCAGCTCCGAACGGATCAGGCTCGGGAGCCCCGTGCGCACCCAGTCGTATCGCGGGTCGCCGGTGGCGTTCTGGAACGGGAGGAGGACGAGGGAGGTGCGGGGCGGAGGTGCCAGGGACGCTCCCCAGGGGGGCCAGGTCAGGTGGAACGGGTTCCAGGCCACGAGCAGGGCCAGGGTCAGCGCCGCGGCCGGCACGAGGTAGCGCTTTGCCGCGAAACGCCGCCAGGACCGCGAGGCGCGCTGCCGCTCGAGATCGCGCAGCAGGTCACCGGCGCTGGGGTAGCGGTCGTGCGGGTCGCGCTGCATCGCCCGCGCGACGACGGCCGACAGCCAGGCCGGCACCTCGGACCGGGCCTGCCGCATCGTCGGCGCGTCCTCGTGCAGACGCTTCATCATGATCGACAGGGCGTTCGAGGCCCGGAACGGCAGATTGCCCGTGAACATCTCGTACAGGATCACGCCGAAGGAGTAGATGTCGCCGCGGTGATCCGGCGTCTCGCCGCGCGCCTGCTCGGGGGACATGTAGTCCACCGTGCCGAGGATCGTCCCGGTGTCGGTCATCGTTCCCCCCTCGGCCAGGGAGCGCGAGATCCCGAAGTCGGCGATGTAGGCGTTGCCGTCCTGATCGATGAGGATGTTCTGCGGCTTCAGGTCGCGGTGCACGATGCCGGCGTCGTGCGCCGCCTGCAGCGCCTCGCCGATCTGCCGCGCCAGGGGCAGCCCCTTCTCGAGCGACAGCGCCCCTTCGCGCTCCAGGAGCCCCTTGAGATTCGTCCCCTCGACGTAGCTCATCGAGATGAAACGGATCTCCCCGGCCTCCCCCAGATCATGGATGCGCAGGACGTTCTTGTGGGTCACCTGGCTGGCCAGCAGGATCTCGCGCTTGAAGCGCTCCAGGACATCCGGCCGCGAGGCCATCTCGGGCCGGATGACCTTCAGCGCCACGAGGCGTCCGAGCTCGCGGTCCTTAGCCTTGTACACCGTCCCCATGCCCCCCTCTCCGAGGGTCGTCAGGATCTCGTAGCGCGTGCCGAGGAGGGTGCCGGGGAGGAGGCGGGCGCCCGGGGCGAAGCCGTATCCGCCGGTCGCGGAGCGGGCAACACCGGAGGTGGTGAGCGTGCGATCGCTCCCGCCTCCGATACCGGTGCGGGTGGGAGTGTCCGCGCCCTCGCCGTCCGCGGCGGGTGGGTCAGGCGAGAGTGTCGACGCGCAGGCAGAACACTGCCCCGCTGTCTCCGGATTGGGCCATCCGCAACGGGGACAGTTCATAGCGGCGCATCATCGTAGGCCCGCCGCGCGCGCACGGTCAAGGGAAATGCCCGGACGGTTCGAGGCTAGGGAGGAGTCGGACAGGCGACCAGGATCGGGATCGGATGCGCCGGGTCGGAGTCGAGCGGACCGTCGCCGCATCCTTCGCCCCCCGCCAGGTAGTAGAAGGCGGTCCTGGCGGGCGGATTCGACGCGTCGCTGGAGACCAGGTCGCCGTTTCCCTCCGAGTCGTCGCTTTCGAGACAGGCGTGATCGAAGACGCTGCCGGGGGGACGCGTGCCCAGGGGGGCCGTGATGGTGCCGCGGTAGGTGTTGTGGAACCGCGCACCGGGTGCGGGCGAAAAGGTGAAGGCGCGCGAGTCGGTGAAATCGAGACCGGCGACCGGTCCGGGCGGCCCGTTCAGCGGGTCTGTGGGAGCGCAGTCGGCGATGTCGTGGATCCCGTCCAGGTCGTGGTCGAGCGCCGTCAGCGGGGCGAAGCGAATCCCCTGCTGGTTGATGCGGCCCGTCGTGAACAGCAGCGTGCCGGTCCCGGTGTTCCTGTTGATCGACAGGAGGCCCCCGTCCGCTCCGGTGCCGCGCAGGGCGATGCCGTACAGCGTCCCGCCGGGGCTGAAGTCCATGCCGGACAGAGCGACGTTCGAGAAGATCGGCCCGCCGACGAGCGTCTTGGCTGCGGTCGCGGGATCAACCGTGAACAGGGATTGCGGTGCCACCGTCGTCGTCTGGCCGGACACGAACAACGTCCCCGCGTCGTCGAACGCCAGGGCGCGGGCGGCGACCAGTCCGAGGTCTCCGATGATCGACACCACGGCACCGGTCGTCGGATCGAGGGTCAGGAGGCGGCTCGCGCCCGCGTCATCGACGCCGATGCCGTACAGCGCGCCGGTGGCCGGATGGAAGTCGATTGCCGTGATCGCGGCCTGGCCCGTCGCGCCGATGAGCGAGCCACGCCCCGGCAGCCCGAGCGGGGCCATGTCGAAGAGCACGCCGTTGTACCCGATCGACAGGTTGACGTTGTGCTGCGTCGCGCCGAAGAGCCGGCCGGCGGAGGAGAACGCCAGGTCCCCGATCTCGTGGAACCCCGGGTCGCCGATCTGGATCGTGCGGCCGCTGGTGGTGCTGATGAGCGCCAGGCGGGAGCGCTCGTCGGCGATGAAGGCCATCCGGTCGATCTCGATCAGGCAGGTGGAGGAGCAGCCGTCCAGGGACGTCAGGTTGCCGTCGTCGCACTCCTCCTTGTTGCCCGGCTGGACGATCCCGTCGCCGCACACTTCCCGCCGGCAGGTCTCCGAGCAGCCGTCCCCGCTCTTGAGGTTACCGTCGTCGCACTGCTCGCTCCCCTCCAGGGTGCCGTTGCCGCACGGGGTGGCGGCGCAGGCGCCGGAGCAGGAGTCGCCGTCCAGCAGGTTGCCGTCGTCGCACTGCTCGAACGGATCGGGGACGCCGTTGCCGCACGTGTCGGTCGCGACGTGGTCGACGAAGACGTCGATGTCGTTGTTGCGGGCGTCGGCCCAGGAGGGATAGAAGGCGTTCCCCTCGCTCGCGCACTGGATGTAGTCGCCGAAGTTCGGCGTGAAGGTCGCCGGCGCGAACCACGAGGACGGTGAGGTCGTGACGCGGAAGTTCGGACCAAATGTATGCCCGCCGTCGAGGGAGCGGGCGGCGTAGACGTCCACCGTGTGCATGCCGGCCCAGTTGCGGTGGTCGTACCAGAAGGCCTCGACGGCACCCGCGGAGCTGACCGACACCCACGGCATCACCTGGTCGTTGCCCGGGGTGTCGTCGTTCAGGCGCACGGGGGCGGACCAGATCGTCCCGCGGTCGGTGGAGCGGGACAGGAAAACGTCCCGGGACGGCATGGACGGCGATTCGCGCTCCACCCAGATGACGTAGAGGTTCCCGCGGGTCGCCGCGGTCGAGGTGTCGGCCGCCACGGTCCCCTCCTCGATGACGTCCTCGCGGTTGTAGCCGACATTGGCGGGGAAGAACGAGGGGGTCATGACCCGCACGATGACCGTCGGATCGAAGCTGACGGCGAAATTGAACGACCGGCGGAGCTCCAGCTGCGTCACGGCGGCGGTGATGTCGTCCAGGCCGCGCTCCCACAGGACGTAGACCTCGCTTCCGGGTCCGATCGCGAGGTAGGCGATCTGCACCGACTCGGTCGGGCTGGCCTCCAGGATGAGCGGGGCGGTCCAGGTGGACGCACCGTCGACCGACTTGAGGATCTCGATCTGCAGCGGACCGGACAGGTTGATGTTCCCGTTCACGAAGCGCGTGTAGACGAGGTACAGGGTGTTGGTGGCGCGATCGCAGGTGAGCCACGGCTTGTCCAGGAAGTCGTTCGTGGACGTGATCGCGACTCTGGGATTGGTCCAGGCGAGGGTCGCCCCCGAAAACGTCCCGACGTTCACCGCCAGCGCAGAATCGGTCGCGTTGGGAAAGTAGATGCTGGAGTAATAGAACGTGCCGTCGCCGCAGACGGTCACGGACGGATCGCCCAGGAGCTCCTTCGGCAATGCACCGCCGACCGGCAGCCCGCCGCTGTCGGTGAACGTCTGGCCGCCGTCGGTGGAATACGCGACGCCCGAGCCGCGGTTCCCGTTGACCTGGTTGAAGCCGACGACGACGTGGCTGCCGAACGCGGCGACCGTGGTCTCGCTCTGCGTGCCGGCCACGCCGTGGCTCGCCTGCACCTCGGGCGAAAAGGGGAGCGGCGCGACGGGGCCCGCCATACCGTCCGCACGGTCCGGACGGGAGCGCCCGCCCTTGCGGACGATCTTCGCGCGCATGCGGGCCCGCAGGCGCAGCAGGCGCGCGGCGCCGCTTTCCGCGCGCGACGCAGCCGGAGCCGGCCCCCCGGCATGACCGGCCACCCCCGTGGCGAGGGCCGAGACCGCAAGAAGGATCGCCGGGAAGGCGCGGCGGAGCCTGGTCCTTGCCGGGGTCGGCTTCACGGCTGGAAACTACGACGCGATCGCCTGTTCGTCAAGAAGATGCCGTAGGATCCACGCCCATGCGCCTCCGATCGTTTCTTCCGGGGCTGACGATATCCCTCCTGGTCATGTTCCTTCCCGTCCGGGCCGCGGTCCAGGAGGAGCCGGCCGACGACGTCTTCCTGCGCGGCTACATCGTCTCCTACCTGGAGCAGGTCCTGCACCTGCGGCGGGACAGACTCCTGGTCGCGGTCGAAAACGGTGTCGTCACACTGAGCGGTACGGTCACGACACCGGAGGAGATCGATCGGATTGTCGACGCGGTGATCGCCTTCCAGGGGGTCCGCCGCGTGGTCAACCGCCTGGAGGTCGAGGACACGCGTGATCGGCGTCGCTTCAAGAGCTGGATCGAATGGCTCCGTCCCCCTCCCGGACGGGCCACGGTGCGCTTCCCGGCGGGAGATCTGTTCACGCCCCCCCTGGCCGACCAGAAGCAGCCGCGTTTCCACATGACCTGGCAGCGCTGGCGCACCGGGAGCGGAAGGTTCGACATCGCCTCGGTCGGATTCGGCGAGAACTTCGGGCTTTTGCGCTGGCCGCGCGGGCATCCCGGGGACGGCTGGCAGCTCGGAATCAGCGGCGCGGTGTTCGCGATCTTCAACCTCGACACACCGTCCATGGACCTCCTGAACGCGGATTACTACGTCGGCTTTCCGCTGAGCTACCGCAGCGGCCCCTGGTCGGCGCGCCTCAGGCTGTTCCACCAGTCGTCCCACCTGGGGGACGAGTTCCTGCTGCAGACCCAGGACACGCAGCCTGTGCCGCCCGCGCCGCGGATCAATCTGAGCTACGAGGCGGTCGAGGTGCTCGGCTCGTACGAGAGGGCGGGGGCGCGGGCCTATTTCGGCGGCACGCGCATCGTGACGATCGATCCCTCGGACGTCGGGCGGAGCCGGCTGCAGGCGGGGGCCGAGTACCGGGGGAACCCGGTCCACTGGCATACCTCGCGCCTCGTCGCCGGCCTCGACGTCGAGGCCTGGAGCGAGACCGGCTGGGACCGGGACTGGAGCGCGAAGGCGGGGCTGCTGTTCAGGAGTCCCTACGGGGACGCCCGATCGACCCAGCTTCTGCTCGAGTATTACAACGGTCACGCTCCGCACGGACAGTTCTTCCAGGTCGATGTCAGGTACTACGGGATCGGCATCGCCTACGCCTTCTAAGGCGGCGCGCACGAGCAGGTATAGGGGCGCGTCGGTCCCCCCACCTGCTCCCTCAGCCAGTAATTCCCGAGAGCCAGGTCGGCGCGGCGCCCGAAGCGGTAACGGTAGTAGACGATGCGCAGGGCGCGGGGACCCGTGGCGGGAAACGGATCGTCCTTGAACAGGGGCGCCAGAGCGCCGGGATCGCAGCACAGCCGCCGCGCCAGGTTGCCGATGTATTCCTCGTCGCGGCGCCCGCGTCCGAGCGTCCAGAAGGAGTAGTGGAACGGGAAGCGCGGGTTGTGCAGAAAGGTCGTCGGCGGGGGATCGCGCGGATCGCCCGGCGCGTAGCGCAGATGATACGGCCTCCACTCCGCGCCGTCGGAGGTTCCCTCGATCTCGGCGACGATCCGCTCGCGCAGGATACCCGGGAACAGGTGATAGACGTTGATGCTCCGGAACGGGAGATACAGGCCCCGGAGGCGCGCCAGGCCCTGACCCTGCACCATCGACGGCGCGAAATAGCCGAGCGCCTCGACGGTGGAGGCGGGCACCAGCAGGAGCGCCAGCGCCCAGCCGGGGACACGCGCGAGGAGAATGCCGCGCCGCACCCCCGCGGGGGGGGCGGCGCTCTCCGCGACCGCCGTCTGCGCCTCCGCTGCGCCGGGTCGGCGGGGTCGCAGCAACCTGTCCGCGAGCCCGAACGCCGCATCGAGGTCACGGTCCTCGAGACAGGAGAGGCTCAGCACGATCGACAGGAGATTGAAGAACCCGTAGTTCGACGTCAGGCCGATGGACAGCTGGAAGGGAAGGTGGATCGCGAAGAACAGCAGGCGGAAGCGCCGCGGCAGGAAGATCAGGACCGCCAGCGGCATCTCGACGAAGAACGTGAAGAAGACCGAGAGTTGATGGAACCAGAGGGGGAACTGCTGGACGAGCCAGCCGCCCCAGGAGGGGAGGGGGGCGGTCTCGTAGTAGTAGGTCATCGCGGTCAGGTTCAGCCAGGTGTCCTTCCCCGCCTCGATCTTCGCCAGCCCCGACTCGAACAGCAGCCGGAACAGGAGCCACTTCACGAGGAAGATCGCGATCGGCTGCGGCTCCGGCAGCGGCCGTCCGCGGGCGAGGTCGAGGAGCGTGCCTTGTCCCGGGAGGAGGATCGCCAGAAGGGAAGTCTCCATGAGAAGGTTGTCCCACTGGTAATAGAAGAAGTCGCGCCCCGCGGTGATGCACGACAGGTACAGGAACCACAGGACGAACGGAACGGCGCGCCCTCCGATCCCGAGAACCAGGAGAATCGAGATCAGGGCGCCGAGAAGCGGAACGATCAGGAACGCCGCGTCGCCGTGGATGAAGAGGAAGAGGGTGGGGAAGGCGAGCAGGCGGTCCAGCAGGCCCGCGTGGGTCGACCCGAGACGCGCCAGGAACTCGACCCAGGGCAGGAGCCCGCGCGTTCCGACCAGGTCGCGCAGCTGCACCGCGAGCGACAGGAAGGCGGCCAGGAAGACCAGGCCGAGGCCGGCGCGGAACAGGACGACGACCCGTCCACGATCGCTCATGTGTCTGCCACGCCCGGTGAGCACACTTTCGTGATCCCCTTTTTCGCCGGGAAGTCGCGGGGCTGCTTGACACCCCCCGGCCGGCACCTATTTTCGATTGTAGCGCCCGAACATTCACGTCGTGCCGCCCCGCTGTGCGATTCTCCGGCGGCACGGGGGCGGGGGGAGGTGGAACAGTGCAGGGTGCGCGTATCCTCGTGGTGGACGATCAGGAAGCGAACCGGCAAATCGTCCGCGACGTCCTCGAGCCCCTCGGGTATCGGATCACGGAGGCGGCCGACGGCGAGGAGGCTCTCGAGGCGGTGGCACGCGAGGCGCCCGACCTCATCCTGTGCGACGTCGTGATGCCGCGGCGCGACGGATACGCCGTCTGTCAGGCGCTGAAAGAGGATCCGAAGACACGTCTCGTCCCGATCGTCATGCTCACCTCGCTCGACCAGCTTCCCGACAAGGTCAAGGCGGTCGAGCTGGGCGCGGACGATTATCTGACCAAGCCCTTCAACGTCGTCGAGCTCACGACCCGCGTGCGCTCTCTCCTGTCGCTCAAGCACTTCACGGATGAGTTCGAGCACGCGTCGCGGGTCCTGGAGAGCATCGCGCTGGTGGTCGAGAGCCGGGACCGCTACACGGGCGACCATTGCCGGCGGCTCGGCCGTTACGGCACACTGGTGGGCCGGGCGATGAACGTTCCGGACGGGGATCTCAAGTCTCTCTACCTCGCGGGGATCTTCCACGACCTCGGCAAGATCGCGGTCTCCGACGCGGTCCTCAACAAGCCTGGGCCCCTCACGCCGGAGGAGCTCGTCACGATGCGCAGCCACCCGGTCGTCGGATCCGACCTCTGCCGTTCGATGCGCACCATGGAGAAGGTCGTCCCGCTCATCCGCCACCACCACGAGCGGCTCGACGGGTCCGGGTACCCGGATGGATTGCAGGGGAAGGAGATTCCCCTGGTGGTGCGCATTCTCAGCGTGGTCGATGTGTACGACGCCCTCGCAACCCGAAGACCCTATCGCGACGCGTTGCCTCACTCCAAGTGCATGGAGATCATGCGCGAAGAGGTGCGCAGGGGCTGGTGGGACCCGGACGTTCTCGAGACCCTGGATCGCTGCCTGCGCTCGTCCTGAACACTCCTACGACATCTTCGCCGGGGGGACGCCGGCCTGCGGCCGGCCGGCGTGGCGGGCGTTCGGGCGGACGAGACCGCGTCCGAGAGCGAAGTGCACGAGATCCGTCTTGCCGCGCAGCTGAAGCTTCTTCAGGATGTTGGCGCGGTGGGTCTCGGCGGTGCGCGGGCTGATCCCGAGCGAAGCGGCGATCTGGGGCCCGGTGAGCCCCTCGGCGGTCAGGTGCAGCACCTCCCGCTCGCGGTCGGTCAGCCGATCGTAGGGATCGCGCGGGGCGTCGCCCCTGATGCGCTCGTAATCCTGCAGGTCCGCCTCGCGGAGGGGTGGGCTGATGTACCGCCTCCCCGCGGCCGCCTCGCGCACGGCCTGCGTCAGGCAGTCGGCGCCGGCGTCCTTGAGGACGTAGGCGCTGGCGCCGTTGTTCAGTCCCTCCCAGACGTACGCCGAATCATCGTGCATCGACAGGATCACGACCCGTGTCCCCGGAGTCCGCTTCGTCACCCTCCGCGTCACTTCCAGGCCTCCCAGCCCCGGCATCATGAGGTCCGCCACCAGGACGTCGGGTCTCAGCCGGTCGACCAGATCCACAACGCGCAGGCCGTCGGACTCCTCCCCTACGACCGAGAAGTCGGGATTCCCCTGCAGCAGGAGGCGCAGCCCCTCCCTCACCACCTTGTGATCGTCGGCCAGGACGATGCTGATCATGAGTCCCCCTTCCTGGCGCACGAACATCGCGCGTCAATCGTGTCGAGATTATGCGGGCGCGACGGGGTCCCGGGGAATGGGGTCGATGCCCCAATTCAGTCGTAGGGTCTTGCCCTGAGGGCGCGACTAGCGCGCCGGGGCGATCTCGTCGTAGATGACCGAAATTTCGTTTCCGAGCGTACGGGACTGCGGCTTGATCTCCGGGTACTGGTCCATGGTGATGGTCCGCACCGCCTCGGGCTTCGACTTGCCGCCCTTGGCGGCCTTTTCGACCGCGGCGATCAGGTCCGACATGAAGTCCCGGAACCTCTTCAGCGTGGCCACGTCCGTGGCGGGACCGTGGCCCGGGATCACCCGCGTGTCGGCCGGGACGATCGACAGGATCCGATCGATGTTCTTGACGTAGCCGAGCGCCGAGCCGCCGGCCCAGACGTCGATGAACGGGTACATGCCGTTGAAGAACAGGTCACCCATGTGCAGCACCTTCTGGCCCGCGAAATAGACCATCGAGTCGCCGTCCGTGTGACCGGGGGCGACGTGCAGGACGTCCACCTCCTGGCCACCCAGCCAGAGACGCACCGAGCCGTCGTAGGTGAGGCCCGGTGGCGCGGCCTTGGCCGGGTCGTAGTCGAGGGCGTCCTTCAGGAGGAAATTGAGCAGCCCCAGGTCCTTGTCGAGGGCGATGCGGTACGGGTCGGTCGCGTCCTTGATGCGATCGATCTCCTCCTGGATCCGTCGCACTTTGTCAGGGAATGTCTTCTTGACCGTCTCCGGGTACTCCAGAAGCCGAGGACGGACGGTGTCGTGCGCGATGATCTCCGCGAACTTGACGAACACCGGGTTGCCCCCGGTGTGATCGCCGTGGTAGTGGGTGTTGACCAGGTACCGGATCGGCCGCTCGCTCACCGAGCGGATCTGATCGACGACACCCTGCGCCACCTCCTCATACTGATCGTCCACGACCACGATCCCGGCGTCCGTCACCAGAAAGCCGACGTTTCCCCCCCGCCCGTACAGGCAGTAGGCCCGGTCCGACAGCTTCTCGAGCTTGAACTCCGGTCCTTTCTTTTCCTGCGGTGGCGTGGTCGTGGCGGGCACCGAGCCGGTGTGCGCCAGGATGGGACCGGGCGTCAGGGCAAGCACCGCAGCCAGGATCAGGGTTCGCAGGACGTCCTCCGTCCCTTCGGTCTACGCGGGACGCGACACTTTATCACCGTCGCGGTATCATCGCTCTGATGACCAGGAAACGACCCCCCGGCCTCGACACCCGTGCGGCGGTGCGTGTGCTCGCGCGCGCCGACCCGCCGCTCGCCCGTCTCATCAGGAGAGTGGGCCCCTGCCGTCTGGAGCTGGACGCGATCCAGAGCCCCTTCGCCAGCCTCGCGGAGGCGATCGTGTACCAGCAGCTCACCGGCCGCGCCGCCGCGACGATTCACGGCCGGTTTGTTGCGCTGTTCCGGCCGCGCCGCTTCCCGTCGCCCGACGACGTGCTGGGGCAGACGGACGAAGCGCTGCGCGGAGCCGGACTGTCGCGCGCCAAGGTCGCGGCCCTCAAGGATCTGGCCGCGAGGACCAAGGACGGCACTGTCCCGCCGCTGCGCGAATTGCGGCGCATGCACGAAGACGAGATCGTCGACCGCCTCACCCGGGTGCGCGGCGTCGGACGCTGGACCGTCGAGATGCTCCTCATCTTCAGGCTCGGACGTCCGGACGTCCTCCCCGCCGCCGACTACGGCATCCGCAAGGGGTTCCGCCTCGCCTTCGGCACCCGCGCGCTGCCGACGCCGCGGCAGGTGCTGCGCCGTGGCGAGCGCTGGCGGCCTCACCGGACGGTGGCCTCCTGGTACCTGTGGCGCGCCCTCGAGCCGCGCGCTCCCGTGGACGGCGCCTGAGAGCCGGGGACTGAAAAGAAGGGCCGGGCGGCGCCGCGAGGGCGCCGCCCGGCCCGGATGTCGGAGAGTGGCCCGGCGCCTCAGTTCTTCTTCTGCGCCATCTTCTGCGCCAGACCGGCGGTGTACTTCTCGTACATCTCGCTGTCGATCTGGAACGTGCCGAACATGTAGTTGGAGTTCTCGAAGCTCCAGTTCTTGCCCGCGTCGTTGTAGACGATCTGCGTGGTCGTCCCCTGCTCGTACTCCTTGTGCAGAGGGTCCGCCCCCGGCGGGTTGACGATCCGGGCGGAGCCGCCCAGGCCTCCTTCGATCAGGTGGCCGGAGAACTTGCCGTACTGACCGAGCGAGATGGCGTGCTCCTTGCCGGAGATCGTGCGGTTGATGGGCACGTACCGGATCTCCCTCTTGGGCGAGGATTCGGACCCCAGCACCTTCGCGATCACCAGCAACGCCTCGCGCTGCTGCGGGGTGGCCTTCTCGTCGACATAGACGTTGCTGAACTTGAAGTTGCCGAACGATTCCATCATGCTCTTCCCCTCGGGGCTCTCGAGCATGCTGCCGACCGACAGGCCGTCCAGGGCCACGCTGCCGTAGGTCCCCTTGTCGATGAAGATGAACTGACCGCCGCCGCAGGTCATGCGCGTCGGCTTCGAGCCGAACCAGCAGGGACAGGCGGCGCTGCACGAACACGCCTCCTCGAGCTGGCCGACTATCTTCCAGGGGGTCTTCGGAGCCTCGGTCTTGGAGGCGTCGGCCGCCCGGGCGACCAGGGCGGCGCCGGCCAGGGCGATTACGGCGAAGGACAGGAACAGGGTTCTGCGTGTCATGCGGGGGAGCCTCCTTGTGCGAATGGCCGGTCGGTCCGGCCGGTGCTGGCCTTGCGGGTGCATGTCATACCACGATTCACTCCAGGATGTCATCATCATCCACGAGCAGGTAGGGCTCCCCCAACGAGGGGCCGCCTCCGCTCGGACTGAGTCGCAGGCCCCAGTCGCCGCCGTACACGAGGGTGACCGTGCCCGCCCCCGAATCCTCGACGCTCACGGCCCGGGCGGGACAGGCGCCGCCGTCGGCGCTCGACACTCCTTCGACCAGGCACTCGACCAGGGTCCCGGCGCCGGGCGAGTAGCGGATGCGCCGGACCGTCCGCGGCTCGCCGACCGCCTGAAAGCGCTGGCTGCACCCTTCCGGGCAGTTCGGGTTCGGCTCGATGAAAATGTTGACGTACCGGCTCGGGCCCATCAGCCGGCATTATCGATCAGTCGCTGTCGCCGGGTCGATCCGAGAGGGACGCCGGCGCTTCAGGCCCGACGCCCGCCGGATGGACGACGCTCAGCTTCGCCTTCGCTTTTTCCTTGGCGACGCTGAGCGTCAGGTCGTACTCGCCGGCCGGGACGAACGGGGTCTGGCCCGACGCCTGCGCCTCGGGCGGGTCGATCCGCTGCTGCTTGTCCCGCGTCAGGTCCCAGGCGATCCGGTTCAGCCCCTGCTCGGCGGGACCGGTCAGCTCGCGCACGGTCTGGCCGCGCGCGTCGGAAATCGTCAGCTTCGCCCCCTCGGCGGAACGCTCCTTGACCCAGTAGTTGATAGTGGCGAAGGGGGGGTTCTTCGCACCGAAGCGATCGTTGCCCCACACGGCGGTCTTCCCCAGGAGGTAGAAGCCGCGGGCCGGGCGCGGGTTGAACAGCGCCAGCGGCTTCGTCATCGCCTCGGCGGTCATCTGCTCCAGCCCGGTGATGTCGTCCAGGATGAAGATGGAGCGGCCGTGCGTCCCCGCCACGAGGTCCCGATCGCGCGGATGGACTTGAAGATCGTGGACCTGGACCGGGGGGAGCGAATCGCCGCGCAGGGACACCCAGTGCCCGCCGCGATCGAAGCTGACGAACAGGCCGAACTCGGTCCCGGCGAACAGCAGATTTTCGTTCGCGGGGTCCTCGCGCACGACACGCACCGGCCCGTCGCCGGGGAGGTTGCCCGCCAGGGATTTCCAGGTGGAACCGAAATCGCGCGTCTCGAAGATGTACGGCCGGTTGTCGCCCGTGCGGTGCCCGTCGAAGGCGGACAGCGCGGCGCCCGGCTCGAAGTGGGAGGCCTCGAGACGCGACACGTACGTGCCCTTCGGGACCGACGGCAATTTTCCGGCGACGTTCTGCCAGGTCTTGCCGTCGTCGTGCGTGACCTGGACGTTGCCGTCGTCCGTTCCCGTCCACAGGAGACCGGCCTTGAGGGGCGATTCGGCGAGCGCCACGATCGTCCCGTGCGTCTCGGCGCCCGACCCGGTCGTCACGATCTTCTCGACGTCGCGGTTCGACAGGTCGGGGGAGATCGCCTCCCAGGCATCCCCCCTCCTGGTCAGCCTGAACAGGCGGTTCCCGCCCAGGTACAGGACTTCCGGGTCGTGCTTCGAGAGCAGCAGCGGGCTGTTCCAGTTGAAACGGAAGCCGGGCATCCCCTCCTTGGGCTGGGGGCGGAGGAGCTTGATCCGGCTCGTGGCGAGATCGATCCGCCCGGCGAAACCCTGCTGCGATTCCGCGTAGATCAAGGCCGGATTGCGCGGATCGATCTGCGCGTAGTAGCCGTCACCGTCCCAGACGGTGAACCAGTCGCGGTTGGACATGTTCATCCGTTTCTCGTCGCTCTCGCCGAACAGGTCGGTGCCCCGCGACGGCCCGCACCACGTGCCGTTGTCCTGGAGGCCGCCGCAGATCGTGTAGGGGAAATCCATCCCGAGCCCGATCTCGTAGAATTCTCCCAGGGGGACGTTGTCGAGGTAGCGCCAGGTCTTGGCGCGGTCGCGGCTCTCGTAGACGCCGCCGTCCGAACCGGCCAGGAGCCGGTCGGTGTCGTTGGGGTCCACGACCAGAGTGTGCCAGTCCACGTGCGGCAGGACGGCGCCGTTGGCGCGGAACGTCCGGCCGCCGTCGTCCGACACCGACAGGTTGAACCCGAGGACGTAGATGCGATTCTCGTCCTTCGGGTCGACGACGATCTTGCTGAAGTAGAACGGCCGGGGCGCGAACTGGCTGAGACGCGTCCAGTGCCCGCCGGCGTCGGTGCTGCTGAAGACGCCCCCCGCCTTGCTGAGGTTCTCGTCGATGGGGGTCGTGCCGGCGTCGTCCGCCTCGATCACGGCGTAGACGTGCGCCGGGGCGGCGGCGGACAGGGCGAGGCCGATCCGGCCGGTCTTCTTCGGCAACCCTTCCACGAGCCGCCGGAACGACTTCCCGCCGTCGGTCGACTTGTAGATGCCCCCCTTGTCGCCGAAGCCGCCGCTCGTGAACGACCACGGTGTGCGCCTGCGCGCGTACAGGGCGGCGTAGACGACGTCCGGGTTCGACGGGTCGAGGACGACGTCGATGCACCCGTGGTCCTCGTCGATCTGCAGGGCCGGCGTCCAGGTCTTGCCGCCGTCGATGGTCCGGTAGAGCCCGCGCTCCTTGCTGGCGTCCCACAGGTGGCCCATGACGGCCGCGAACACGATGTCGGGGTTCCTGGGATGGATCGCCAGACGTGGGATGTCCCGCGAGTCGAGGAGGCCGACGCGGGCAAACGACTCGCCGCCGTCGGTCGACTTGTAGATCCCGTTGCCCCAGCTGGAGGAGTTGCGGCCGTTCCCTTCCCCCGTGCCGATATAGAGAATGTCCGGGTTCGACGGAGCGACCGCGACGCTGCCGATCGACAGGACCGTCTGCTCGTCGAAGATCGGCGCGAACGTCGTCCCCGCGTTGCCCGTCTTGAACAGCCCGCCGGTCCCGGTGGCGACGAAGAACTGCGCCGGCTTCCCGGGAACCAGGGCGATCTCGCTGATCCGGCCTCCCATGTTGGCGGGACCGACGGAGCGCCACGACAAGGATCGAAACAGCTCCGCCCCGACCGGACCGGTCTCTCCGGAAGCCGCCCCCTTGCCCGGGCTCTCCGCTGAAGCGGGTTTCTTCTTCGTCGCCGCGCCGCTGGACCCGAGGAGCGGCGGCAGAGAGGCGAAGCAGGCGAAGAGCAGGATGAAGGGGACGGGAGCAGTTCGGGCGGAGCGGTGCTTTGACCAGGACATGAGGGCCTCCGGAGAGTTGTTGGAGCGGCGAAGAATAGGGCGAGCGGGCCGGACGCGTCAACTGCGCCGTCCCCGCTTGACGCCCAGGGCCGCATGGATTAGGGTTCGGGGAGTTCTCACATCCATGAAGATTCTGACGCGGATTCTGGTCGTCGCTCTCCTGCCGGCCTGCTGGGCATGCACCGGGAACCCGGAGATCGATCTCCAAGGGACCTGGCACGGGCAGTGGACCGCCGGGGGGATCGCGGGGAGCCTCCAGGTCACGTTCGCGGGGAAGAGGGCGTTCGGCGATCTGACGCTCTACGACGTGACGCTGGTCCTCACCGGGCCCTCCTGCCCCGGCGGCCAGGACCGCGGCACGGGTGACCGGACCGTGGCCTTCAACCAGGACGACGTGCACTTCGCGGTCAGCATCGGGGAGGCTGCCGGAAGCGAGGGCGTTTTCCTGTTCGACGGCGCGATGAACGGCGGCCGCGAAATTGACGGGAACTATCGGCTCACGAGCGACTCGTGCCCCGCGTGCACGTGCGGTCTGGGGACGTCGGGGGCCTGGACGGTCCTCCGATGACCGGGCGCCCCGTCCGGTCGATCGTCATCGCCGGGATCCTCCTGATCGTCGCTCCGGTCGCTCCGGCCCGGGCGGGGATCAGGGAGCGCGACGGCGAAGTCGGAGTCGACTACGCGCGGCAGCGCTTCGACCCGGAGCTTCTGGGGGAGACCGGCGGACGCTGGTCGCTGCGAGGCGGGATGCACATGACGGACCTGCTGCAGTGGGAGGGACAGATCACGCGCGGCCGCGTCGAGACCACACCACTCCCCGGGGCGGAGCGGAGCATGACGCTGAGCCTCGCCCTCGTCAATCTGGTCGTCAATTTCCATCCGCGCGAGGACGTGGTGCCGTACGTCCTTCTCGGCGTCGGCATCGCGAAGACCAGGATCGAGGCGGTCGGCCTGTCGTCCAGCGACACCGAGACCGGCTATCAGATCGGGGGCGGGAGCCGGTTCTTCTTCGGCAAAAGGAGCGCCGTGGCCCTGCGGGTCGAGCTTTCGATCCCCGGCGGCGACGCGTTCGAGCACTCCTACTTCCATCTTTCGCTCGGGGCGGGGCTCACCTTCCGGATCGGGCACCACCACCCGGCGCCGGTGACGATCTTCTAGTTCCCCCGCGGCCGGGGCGCGTCCGAGGAGACCTCCGGCACCGGCACCATGCACGACGGCAGCCGCCGCAGCGACTCGAGGCCGAAGACCAGACGCTGCCCGTCCTGGAAGCCGCGCGAGTACTGGTTGGCGGCCTCTCCGCCCAGGGCCGCCATCACGCTCGACGGTCCGGCCGCGAAATTTCCGTAGTCGCGGCTGAGCAGATCGTTGCACCTCGTCAGGTCGATCGACTTCATCGCCTCGACGCCGGCGGCGAACCCCTTCAGGTAGCTGGGATCACCGGTGATCCTGTCGCTGAGCCGCGTGGTCTCCTCCATGGCCTTGTCGAGCCTGGCCTGGATGCCGGCGTTCGCCTGCTTCGCCTTCCAGGCGGCGTGCTCGGCGAGGGTGCGGTCGTAATCGGCGGGGTAGGCGTCGCGCTGGCGATGGTTCCACGTCTTCGCCCGCGTCGCCTCCTCCTGGCTGGCGAACCGGCCGATGATCGGCTTGAGGGCAGTCTCGACCGCGTTCGCGTCGTCGTTCGACACGATGGATCGCGGCAGGTCCACGTCCAGCTCGATCAGGCAGCGGTTCTCGTTGTACAGCGTGAACGGTCCGTCCCGGAAGGAGGTCAGGACCGGCTCGGGCAGGCTGAGGAGGATCTCGATCCGCGAGCGCTTGACGTCGACCTTGCCGACCTGCCCCAGCTCGCCGGCGCGAAAGCGGAACCGCCCCTTGCTGCTGACCAGGGTGCCGCTCACCTGGTTGTCGGTGTGGAAGCCGCCGCAGTCGGAGTAGGTGTCCAAGGATGTCAGGACCCAGGCCCCGCGCCAGCGCGATTCCATGGTTCGCTGCAGGTCCCCCGCGCGGGCCGGATTCGTCCCGGGCGCCAGGGCCGCCAGAAGGCCGGCCAGGGCCGGCAACACTGCACGATTGAGGTTCGGACGTCTCATCGAGAGCTCCTTTCGAGCCGTGACGGTCATGGCGGTCTCAATTTATGTTTCGGCCCGCCGTCTGTCAAAGATCGCGCCGGGGATCGATCCGTCCGGTGGCGGATGCTAGGATTCCCCGATGACCGATCGCACCATCCTGTACTCCGCGGCGTTCGTGCGGGCCCTGGCGACCGGGATGATCGGAGTCCTCATGGGCGTCTTCATGGCGCGCCTGGACTTCGACCCCGCCCGCATCGGCTACGTGGTCGGGGCGGGGCTCTTCGGCTGCGCGGCCGCGGCGCTCGTCGTCACCCTGATCGGCGACGACATGGGGCGCAAGCGCTCGCTTCTCGTCCTGTCCCTCCTGGCCGCCTGCGGCGGGCTCGGGTTCGCCCTGACCGCCCACCCGTTCGCCGCCGGGGCCGCGGCATTTCTGGGGATGGTGAACGGGATGGGGCGCGACCGCGGCGCCTCGCTCATCCTCGACCAGGTCATCCTGCCGGCCACCGTGGACGACGCCGGGCGCACGCAGGCGTTCGCCTGGTACAACGTCCTGCAGGATATCGGCCACGCCCTCGGCGCCCTCCTGGCCGGCCTGCCGGCCCTGCTGCGGAGTCTCGGCGTCGCGGACATCGCGTCGTTCCGGGCCGGTGTCGGCGTCTATGCCGTCCTGATGCTCGTCACGGCCGGTCTCTACCTCGGACTGTCGCCCAGGGTCGAGCGCGCCCCGGGCCTGCCGAAGACGAAAGTGAGCCCCGGGACGCGCCGCGTGCTGTGGCGGATCGCGTCGTTGTTCGCATTCGACAGCCTGGCGGGCGGGTTCCTGACCACCGCGCTCCTGACCCTGTTCTTCTACGAGCGGTTCTCGGTCGGCGAGGGGATCCTCGGGCTGCTGTTCTTCGGGGCGCGGATCTTCAACGCCGTGTCCCACCTCGGCGCCGCCTGGCTGTCGCGCCGCATCGGCCTGGTGAACACGATGGTCTTCACGCACGTCCCCTCGAGCCTCCTTCTCGTCACCGTGGCATTCGCCCCCACTTTCCCCGTCGCGGCGATCCTGTTCCTCCTGCGCGAGGGGCTGGTCGAGATGGATGTCCCGACGCGACAGTCCTACGTCATGGCGGTCGTGCGCCCAGAGGAGCGCACCCTGGCCTCGGGGGTCACCCACCTGGTGCGCGTCGGAGCCTGGGCGATCGCCCCGTCGTTCGCCGGCTGGTTCATGACCGGCTGGTCGCTGATGACCCCCCTGCTCATCGGCTCGGTCATGAAGATCGCCTACGACGTGCTGCTGTTCGCGGCCTTCCGCCGCACCCGCCCCCCCGAGGAAGCCGGAACGGCGCCGCCGGTTTGACAGGGCGCTATCCCGGAAGGATAATTGAGACTGTGTTGCAACTAGCGGCGCGCGTCCGGATGCGCGCCGGGGGGCGGGGGCGGCCCACGTGCAGGTCATCGAGCGGTTCGCGCAGTACCTGAGCAGGCACAATCTGAAGATGACGCGCGAGAGGCGTGTCATCCTCGACCACGTGGTGTCGGTGCGCGGGCACTTCGACGTCGACGACCTGCTAATGCGCCTGCGCAAGGCCGGGCACGGAGTCTCGCGCGCGACTCTCTACCGCAACCTGCCGCGTCTCGTCGACTCGGGGCTCATCCACAAGGTCGAGATGGCCCACGGTCAGGCGCGCTACGAGCTGATGGTCGGGCGGCACCACCACGATCACATGATCTGCCTGGGCTGCGGCACCATCCTCGAGTTCGAGAGTCCGGAGGTGGAGCGCATCCAGGTGGAGGTCTGCCGCCGGAAGAGATTCGTCATGACCGGGCACACGCACCAGATCCGGGGATACTGCAGCGCCTGCGCGGGCGACGGCGGGGCCCGCCGGGCCGCGAGGAAGCAAGGCTGATGTTCGAGGCCCTGGTGGTGACATTGCGCGAGGGGATCGAGGCGGCCCTCGTCGTCGGCATCATCCTCATCTACCTGCGCAAGACCGGGCGCGAGTCGCTCTCCCGCTTCGTCTACCGGGGCCTGGCCGCGGGGGTCGCGGGGAGCCTGGGCTGTGCGGCCGTCTTCGCCGCCCTGGACATCCAGGAGGAGGCGTACGAAGGCTGGCTGATGATCGCCGGGGCGATCCTGGTCACGAGCCTGGTGATCTGGATGCTCCGGACCGGCAGGCGCCTGAAGCAGACGATCGAGGCGCGTGTCGAGAGGATCGCCGCGCGCGCCCCGGCCGCGGGGGACGCCGGGGCGGTCGGCGCGGGTCTGTTCGGCCTGACCTTCGCCCTGGTCCTGCGCGAGGGGGTCGAGACCGTGCTGTTCCTGGCCGCGGTCGATCTGACGACCGACGCCCTCCTGGCGTTCTTCGCCGGGCTTGTCGGCATCGCCCTGGCCGTCCTGTTCGGAGTGTCGTTCGTGCGCGGCACGGCGCGCGTCGATCTGCAGCGATTCTTCAACGTCACCGCCGTCGTGCTGTTCGTCCTGGCGGCGCAGCTCCTGGTCGGCGGCCTGCACGAGTTCGGCGAGCGCGGCACGATTCCGCTGGGCAGCGGCGAGATGCGTCTCATCGGACCGATCGTGCGCAACAACGTCATGCTCCTGGTCTCGCTCCTCGCCCTGCCGCTCATCGTGCTGCTCGTTCCAGGCCGCGCCGACCGGGCCCGCGCGCAGCAGGCGCAGTCGCTCGAAGGCCCGGAGAAGCGCCTGGCGCTGGCCGGTCTCCGCCGGGACAGGCTCTGGAAACGGACCTTCGCCGTGGCCGGCATCCTGGCGATCGCCTCGCTGACGGTGTCGTTCGCCTTCACGCGCCTGCCGAAGGGGATCGATCCCCCCCTGATGCTGCAGCCGGACGGCGAGGGGCTTGTGCGCGTGAGCGAGTCCGAACTCGCGGACGGGCGCCTGCACCGCTTCGGAGTCGAGGTGGACGGTGTCGTGGTGCGCTTCATCGTGAAGAAGTCGGGCGGCCGGATGGTCCCGGTGTTCGACGCCTGCCAGGTCTGCGGGGCGCACGGCTACGCCGACGTGAAGGGGAGGCTGGTCTGTCTGGCGTGCGCCGCGGACATCAACCCGGCGACGCTCGGGACGGGCGGCGGCTGCAACCCCATCCCTCTGCCGCACCGGGACGAGGACGGATCGCTGGTCGTGTCGGTCCAGGACCTGCGTCAGGAGGCGCCGGCGTTCAGGAAGGTGCTCCGCGAGCAGGCGAAGCCGCCGGGATCCTAGGAGACGAACGCATGTTCCTGCGTCTGGTGGGGCTCTCGTTCCTGCGCCGGAAGCGGCGCCGGGCCGTCATCCTGGCGGCCGTGGCGCTGGGCACCTGCGCGGCCGCGGCGCTGGGGGACATCGCCCTCGACATCGACGACAAGATCAGCGGCGAGCTGAACTCGTTCGGCGCCAACCTCGTCGTCCTGCCGAAGGGGGGCGCCGCCCAGGTCGTCGTCGGAGGCGAGGACGTGTCGGCGCTGCGCGCCCCCTCCTATCTCGATGCATCCGCCCTCGGAAGCGTCCGCGACAACTTCTGGAAGAACAACATCCTGGCGTTCGCGCCGATCCTGGACGTTCCCGCGCGGCTGGACCTCGCGGGGGCCGGCGGGCGCGCCGTCCTCCTGCGCGGCACCTGGTTCGACAGGGAAGTCGCGGAGAACGGGCCGCCGCTGCGGACCGGCGTGCGCGCGCTGAACCCGTACTGGAGCGTCGCGGGGACCTGGCCCCGCGAGTCGCCCGCCGCCGGGCGGACCGGGAGCGCTCCTGAGGCTGTCGCGGGAAGCGGCCTGGCCCGCGCCCTCGGTCTTCGTCCAGGAGGAGGGCTGACGATCGAGGTCGCGGGGCGCCCGGAGCACCTCCTGATCACCGGGATCCTGACGGCGGGAGGCGAGGAGGATGACGCGATCCTCGTCCCGATCGAGACGGCCTGGACGCTGTCGGGGCTCGACGGGCGGGTGTCGCGGGTGTTCGTCCGCGCCCTGACGACTCCGGAGTCGGCCGTGTACGAGAGACTCGGGACCAGGCCGGGCGAGATGCGGCCGGAGGACTTCGAACGCTGGACCTGCACGCCGTTTCCGTCCTCGATCGCCTTCGAGCTGTCGCGCGCCGTGCCGCGCGCCGAGGCGCGCGTCATCCGACGCGTAGCCGATTCGGACGGGATCATCCTCGACCGCATCTCGGGGCTGATGGCGATCATCGCGCTTCTGGCGGCCACGGCATCGGCCCTGGCGGTGACGAGCGCCCTGTCGACGAGTGTCCTGGAGAGACGCGCGGAGATCGGTCTTCTGAAGGCGATGGGGGCCGGAAACGCGCGCGTCGTCGGTCTGTTCCTGGCGGAGGCGGTGGTCCTGGGGACGGCGGGCGGTCTTCTGGGGGCGGTGGCCGGCGGGCTGATGGCGCGCTTCATCTCGGCCTCGGTCTTCGGCGCGCCCGTGACCATCCGTCCGTTCGCCCTTCCGCTGGCGGTCGCCGTGGCTCTCGTGATCACCATCGGCGGGTTCATCGTCCCGGCGCGCCGCATCCTGACCTTCCGCCCGGCCGAGGTGCTGCGTGGCCTCTAGGGGGAGTCCCGGACGTCCGCGCGCCGGACTGCATGCGGAGCCCGCCCGCTGGGTGACATCGGCCCGCTTCCTCCTGCGCTCCCTGAACCTGCGCGGCCCGGCGTTCCTCCTGGCCCTGCTCTCCATCACCGTCGGCGCCACCGTGATCGCCACGGTCCTCAACCTGAAGGCCGGGCTCCGCGAGAAGATGTCGCGCGAGCTGCGCTCGTACGGCCCGAACCTCCTGATTCTTCCGGCGGCGGGATCCGCCTCCCTCGCGGCGGGCGGCCCGGGGCGCGGGGCCGGTCTGGACGAGGCGGTGGCGGGCCGGGTGATCGGTCTCCTGGGAGACGATGTCGTGGTGGCGCCGGTCCTCCTCGCCGCCGGGAGCGTCGCGGACCAGGCGGCAACACTCGTCGGCGCCGATTTCGCCCGGCTGCGCCGCCTCTATCCCGCCTGGCGGACCGAGGAGACGGGCGCGGTCGCGTCCGGGGAGACACGCTCCTGCGTCCTGGGGGTGTCGCTGGCGGCGCGCGCCGATCTGAAGCCGGGGGACGTCGCCCGTCTCGGTGCTCCGGCCGAGGCGGCGCTCCGGGTCGCGGGGGTCGTCTCGACCGGCGAGGCGGAGGACGAGCAGATCTTCGTGCCGCTCCCGGTCCTGCAGGAGCTCACCGGCCAGGAGGGGCGCATGTCGTTCGCGGCGGTGTCCGTCGAAGGCGGACCGCGGGCGGTGGAGAGGGCCGCGGCGCGGATCGCGGCGGCGCTGCCGGGAGTGGAGGCGCGTCCGGTGCGCGCCATCGCCCGGACCGAGGGGGCGCTCCTCGGCCGGCTCGACCGCATGATGCTCCTCCTCACCCTCGTCGTCCTGGTCCTGTCGGGCCTTTGTCTCGTGACCATGCTGATGTCGATGGTGGTGGAGCGCGAGTCGGAGATCGGGCTGGCGCGGGCGATCGGCGCCGGCGACGGTGAGATCTTCAAGATGTTCCTGGGGGAGGTGGGGCTCCTCGGCCTCATCGGGGCGCTCGCCGGGACCGCCCTCGGTGCGATCCTCGTGAGGGTCATCGGCAGCGGCCTGTTCGGGGCCGCCATCGAGCCGCGGCTGTCGGTCGTGCCGGCAGTCCTGCTCGCCTCGCTCCTGATCTGTTTCGCCGCCGTTCTCCTGCCGCTGCGCCACGCGCTGTCGATCCAGCCGGCCGCGGCCCTCCGGGGAGACTGACGCGTCATGCCCTTCGTCGAGATCGAAGAGGTCACGCGCCGCTACGACCGGGGGGTGTGCGCCCTCGACCGCGTCAGCCTGGCGATCCAGCAGGGGGAGTGGCTCGCCGTCATGGGACCGTCCGGGTCGGGGAAGACGACCCTCCTGAACCTGCTGGGCGGGCTCGACAGGGCGGACGAAGGGCGTGTCGTCGTCGACGGCCTCGACCTCCAGCGCATTTCGCGCCCGGACCTGATCCGCTACCGCCGTGAGTCCGTCGGCCTGGTGTTCCAGCAGTTCCACCTCATCCCGTACCTGTCGGCGCTCGAGAACGTCATGCTGGCGCAGTATCTCCACAGCATGGCGGACGAGAGGGAGGCGGTCGCGGCGCTCGAGAGAGTCGGTCTCGGCCAGCGCCTGCGGCACCTGCCGTCGCAGCTCTCGGGCGGGGAGAAGCAGCGGATCTGCATCGCGCGGGCGCTCATCAACCGGCCGAAGCTCGTCCTGGCCGACGAGCCGACCGGCTCGCTCGACGCGGAGAACGAGCGGGCCGTCCTGGATCTGTTCGAGCAGATGCACGACGCCGGCCAGACGATCGTGATGGTGACGCACGACCTGGTCGTGGGCCGGCGGGCGTCGCGGCAGATCCAGCTCGAGCACGGCCGCGTCGCCGGCGAATTCCTGACGCTGCAGCAGGACGAGGAGGCGATCGACGAAGTTCTGGAATATCTCTGGCTGAAGGGGGAGGGGGACGCGGCCGCCCACGAGATCTGCGCCATCGGCGCCCGCCTGGCGACGCCGCAGCTCCTGGAGCGCATGCGCGCGCGCGGGATCCTCGGCGCCGCCGGTCTGGCGTTCACGGAAGAAGGCCGCCGCCGCGCCGAGAACCTGATCCGCAGGCACCGCCTCGCCGAGACGCTGTTCTCGGAGACCTTCCAGATGCACGAGTCGGTGGTCGAGGAGGAGGCGTGCTTCTTCGAGCACATCCTGTCGCCCGTGATGACCGACTCGATCTGCGGCTTCCTCAACCACCCGCCGGCCTGCCCGCACGGCAAGCCGATCCCGCGCGGCGACTGCTGCGCCGCGGGCCGGGGAGCGACCGGATGACACGGCGGCGGACCCGCGCGGGTCCGCGCCCCATCAGGCGATCTGCGCCCCCTTCTCCAGGAGAATCACGACCATCAGGTCGTTCTTGCTGTTGGCCGCCAGCGCCAGCGGCGTGAAGCCGCTGCCGTCCTTGGCGTTCACGTCGGCGCCGTGTGCGATGAGGATCTCCGCGACTCCGACCTGCATGTTGGCGGCCGCCGCGTGCAGCGGCGTGTTCTCCTTGGCGAACCGCGTGCTCTTCGAGCGCGCGTTGACGTCGGCGCCGCGCGCCAGCAGGAGGTTCGCCACGTCCCCGTGGCCGAAGAAGGAGGCGAGGTGGAGCGCGGTCCAGCCGTCATGGCTGTACGCGTTCACGAGGGCGGGCTCGTCCGAGAGACGTTCCACGACGCGCTCGACGAGCCCCAGGGCCGAGGCCTCGAACAGGCTCACGCCGGCCCCTTTCTCGATCAACAGGTTGAAGAGGTCCCGCCGCCCCATGTAGGCCGCCGTCATCAGGAGCGAGTCGCCGTTCTCGTTGCGGGCGTTGGCGAGGTCCGGGTGCTCGCCCAGCAGGCGCCTGAACGTCCCGGTGTCGCCGGTGACCAGGGCGCCGAAGATCTCGATCTCGGGTTGCATCGCGTCTCCCTCCAGGGGGGGCGCATTATAGCCCGGGTGGTAGACTCGTCACCGTGACCCGGACCAGGACCGGTTCTCCCGTATCGGACGCCGACCCGCGCGTCGCCGACATCCTGCGGCGCTGGGGGTACCTCGCCGCCGACCTGGACCCGCTCGGCCGGCTGGCGCCTTTCCATCATCCCGAGCTGGACGAGGCGCTGCGGCTGGCGGAGAGGGGCGGCGAGGCAAGGCACCTGCGATCGATCTACTGCGGACCGATCGGCGCCGATTTCATGCGTCTGCCGTATCCCGATCGCTGCCGCTTCATCGCCGAGCGGATGGAGGCGCCGCCCACCGCGGCGGACCGGAAGCGTCTGCTGCGGCGCCTGGCGGAGGCGGATCTCTTCGAGCGCTTCCTGCACGCCCGCTACGTCGGGACCAAGCGATACTCCCTGGAAGGAGCGGCGTCGCTCCTCCCCCTCCTGGACGCCGTCCTGGACGCCGCGGCCGAAGCGGGCGCCGTGATCGCGCTCATCGGTATGAGCCATCGCGGCCGGCTGAACGTGATGGCGAACCTCGTCGGCGTCCCCCCCTCGTGCCTGTTCGCGCAGTTCGAGGACATCGCTCCCGAGAGCGTCCAGGGAAGCGGCGACGTGCGCTATCACCTGGGGGCGACCGGGAGCTACCGCGGGACCGCGGGCCGGGACCTGGACGTCCACCTGGTGTCGAACGCCAGCCACCTGGAGGCGGTCGATCCGGTCGTGATGGGGCGCGCGCGGGCGCGGCAGGAGAGGCTGGCCGCGACCGGCCCCCGGAGCACCGTGGAGCCGCGCGCCGGTATCGTGCCGATCGTGCTGCACGGCGACGCCGCATTCGCGGGGCAGGGGATCGCGGCCGAGACCCTGAATCTGTCCGAGATTCCGGGGTTCACGGTCGGAGGGACGGTGCACGTCGTGATCAACAACCTGATCGGCTTCACGACCGAGCCGCGCTTCCTGCAGTCGACGCGCTTCGCGGCCGACGTGGCGCGCCGGCTGGACGCTCCGATCCTGCACGTCAACGGCTTCGACCCGGAGGCGGCGGCGCGGGCCGGCCGCCTGGCGCTCGAGTACCGCGCGAGGTTCCACACCGACGTGGTGGTCGACCTGATCGGCTTCCGCCGCTACGGTCACAGCGAGGTGGACGACCCGACCACGAGCCAGCCGCTCCTCTACAGGACGATCCAGGATCTTCCGATGCTCTGGCAGACGTACGCGGAGCGGATCGGCGCCTCACGGGACGAGACGGAGGGCCTGGAGCGCGAGATCAACACGCGGCTGCAGGCCGAGCTGGACCGGGGCCGGACCATGACCAAGGTCCCGCCGATGCGGACGCTGCCGAAGTACTGGGACGGCTACACGGGCGGGCGCTACGACGAGACGCTCGAGGTGGACACCGCCGTGCCGGCCGGCAGGCTCGAGGAGATCGCACGCCTCATCACCACGCTCCCCGCGGGCTTCCACGCGCACGCGAAGGTCGCCCGCGGTCTCGAGCAGCGTCTGGAGATGGGGCGCGGCCGCCGGCCGGTGGACTTCGGCATGGCCGAGGCGCTCGCCTTCGGCTCGCTCCTCGTCGAGGGGACGCCGGTCCGCCTGAGCGGCCAGGACAGCCGGCGCGGCACCTTCAACCAGAGACACGCGGTCCTGGTCGACACCGAGACCGGGGCCGAGCACTACCCGCTGGCGCACGTCGGGGAGGGACAGGCCCGCTTCGCGATCTACGACACACCGCTGTCGGAGGCCGCCCCTCTCGGGTTCGAGTACGGGTTCAGCCGCGACTCGCCCGAGACCCTCGTCCTGTGGGAGGCGCAGTTCGGGGACTTCGCCAACAACGCCCAGGTCATCATCGACCAGTTCCTGGCGGCGGGAGAGGACAAGTGGGGGCTCCTGTCCGGCCTCGTCCTCCTCCTGCCGCACGGCTACGAGGGACAGGGGGCGGAGCACTCGAGCGCCCGGCTGGAACGCTTCCTCCATCTCGCCGCCGAGGACAACATCCAGGTCTGCCAGCCGACGAGCGCGGCGCAGTATTTCCATCTGCTGCGCCGGCAGGCCCGACGACGCTGGCGCAAGCCGCTCGTGGTGCTCACCCCCAAGGGGATGCTGCGCGCCCCGGCGTCGTCGTCGCCGATCGCGGACTTCACGACAGGGCGGTTCCGCGCGGTGATCCCCGACGAGACGATCGTGGAGGCAGCCCGCGTCCTCCTGTGCTCCGGCAAGATCGCGCACGAGCTCAAAGCGGAGCGCGACAGGCGCCACGACACGCGCACCGGCATCGTGCGCCTCGAGCAGCTCTACCCGTTTCCGAGGGCGGCGATCGCCGCGCTGCTCGAGGCCTGCCCGGCCGCGACCGAGATCGTCTGGGTGCAGGAGGAGCCGCGCAACATGGGGGCGCTCGATTTCGTGCGCAAGCACCTGCAGGGTCTTCTCGGCGACCGCCACCTCGCCTCGGTCAGCCGCGCCGAGAGCGCCAGCCCCGCCACCGGCTCGGCGCGCGCGCACATGCTGGAGCAGCAGGCGGTCATCCAGTTCGCGCTGCAGCGCACGCCGTCGGCCCCCGGCGACTGAAGTCCCGCGTCAAAACCCAATCTTAAGACCGGCTTCGATGGTGCGTGGCGGGCCGGCCTGACCGATCGCCCGGCCGAAGTCGGGCGAGATCACCCGCCCCTCGATCGGCCCGCCGTTGAACCTCCCCAGAAGATTGAAGACCTGGATGTAGAGCGCGCCGGCGGCGTTGCGGTCGCCCCACGCGAACGGCCGGGTCAGGCGCAGATCGACCTGGGCGAGCCAGGGGGCGTCCGGGATCGAGGTCAGGAGCGGCAGAGGTGCGAGACCGACCTCCTGCCGCAGGATGTTGGCCTTCTGGCGCACCGTGTTGATCGGATCGAGCGGTGTCGAGCTGCCGGTGTTGCGGCGGACGCCCGGAGGTCTGTCGCTCGTAACGCCGTCCTGGTTCTCGTCCCGGCCGGTCGTGACGTTGAAGGGAGTGGGGGAGGCGATCTGGATCGTCCCCGAGGCGCGCAGGCCGAGCCACGGCAGGGGAGCCTCCCCCACGAACACGAAGCGGTGGCGCCGGTCCGAGTCGCTCAGCCCCCGCTCGGCCGTGATGTTGCTCGAATCGGGGGGCAGGGAGATGCCCCCCTTCAGCGGATCCGGCCCGAGGTCCTCGGCGCGCGACAGAGTGTAGCCGGCGGAGTACCAGACGTTCTCACCGCGGTGCTGGTAGGAGAGGCTCAGGCCGCTGTACCACGATCGCCCCTCCGTGACGATGGCGGCGATCGATCCGACCGTGCCGTCGGGATGCACGGGAGCGAGCCCCGGGGGCTGAGGAATCGGCGGGTTGAGGTCGCGCAGCAGCGCCAGGTGGTAGCCGAGCACGCGCGTGGCGTCCACCTCGACGGCCCCGCGCTCACCGGCGCGCCACTCGGCCCCCAGGTTGTATTGCGCGGTGTACGGCGTGTCGAGCCTCGTGCCGGTGGAGAAGCGCAGGATGAGCTCGGGAGGGAAGACGAGCCCCGCCTTGATGGCGTCGATGCCGACCTGCTCGACCAGGTTCTCGGTGATCTCGAGCGCCGTCCCCTGGGGGAAGAGCAGGCCGATCTGGGTGCCGGAGGTGATCGCCGCCACCGAAGGGAAGCCCAGGACCAGCTTGTCGTAGAAGATCCCGGCGCCGCCGCGGATCACCATCGGACCGTCGGTCTTCGGCGTGATCGCGAAACCCAGGCGCGGCGCGATGTTGTCGGCGTCGGGGTGGGCGCCGCCGTTCTCGAAGATCGACGGCACCGAGGTGTCCGCGGGCAGGCGGAAGGTGCTCAGGTCGTAGCGCAGACCGTAGTCGAGGACCAGGTGGTTCCCGGCCCGCCACGAGTCCTGCGCGAACAGCCCGTAACGGGTGTCGTTCAGGACGGCGGACGGCTCCCCTTCGATGAGCTGGAAGAACTCCGGGTACGTGCGGATCAGCCCGGGCTCGTCGATCACACCGTCCCCGTCGTCGTCCACGCCCGGGTTGCCATCGCAGGGGATGGGGTTGTCGCCGTACGTCGCGACGTCGGATGCGTTCAGGTCGCCGCAATCCCCCGGCTCGAACGGCGCGTCGGTCTCGTAGAGGAAGTTGCCGTTCGGATTGAAGCGCGTCCGGATGCGCGTGCGCGAGCGGATGACATCGACGCCGAGCTTCAGGGAGTGCGGACCCCGGGTCCAGGTGACGTCGTCGACGAGCTGGACGCGGTCCTCGTCCCGCAGCTGTCGATTGAGATTGTTGCCCCCGAAGCTTCCCGACGGCCGGTCGACGCCCGGACGGCTGGAGTTCGCGAACTGATCGAACCCGGAGGTGCCGACGATCAGGCGGGCCTCGTTGAGCAGCGCCGGCGTCAGGACGGTGTTCAGGGAGGCGGCGAGCTGCACGTCCCGCTCGTCCAGCTGGAAGCCGGTCTCCGGAGTGCTGGTCCCTCCAACGTTCATGTCGCTGGTGGACCGCCTGTCCCCGGAGAGGCGCATCATCAGGGTCTGCGCGCCGGGAAGGTTGAAATCGGTCCGCAGGAAGAAATTGTCGTCACGGTTGGGGGCCGTGACGAATCCGCCCGCGACACCGTTGCGGTCCACACCGGTGAACGGCACGATGGTGTCCTCTCCCAGGTGCTCGTAGGCCACGAAATAGAACGCCTTGTCGCGTCGCAGCGGGCCGCCGAGACTGAACCCGGTCTGCAGGCGCGACGGCGTGTCGTCGATGGCGCCCGCGCCCGGCAGCGACGAGACGAATTCCCCCGCGGCGTTCACGTGGCGGCTCACCCCCTGCACGAAGGCGGTCCCCTGCGGGTCGTTCGTCCCCTGCTGGGTGATGATGTTGATGATGCCGCCCGAGGCGCGCCCGAACTCCGGCATGAACTGGTGCTTCAGGACCACCGCCTCCTTGATCACCTGCTGCGAAAAGAAAGCGTTCAGGGAGGTGCCGGAGGTCAAGTCGTTGTTGTCGAACCCGTCGACCAGGAAGGAGTTGGCCCGCGCCGACTGGCCGTTCAGCACCATGACCGCGGAACGCTCGCCGAAGAACCCGCCCGGGGGCGACGGCAGGACCGCGGGATCGATGAGCGCCAGGTCGGTGAAGCTCCGGCCGTTCAGGGGGAGGTCGTCGATCTGCTTCGACTGAAGGCGCAGCTCTTCATCGGTCCTGGCCGGGTCGACGAGCGGTGTGTCGGCGCGGACCGTGACGCTTTCGGTGAGCGATGAGCCGACCTCGAAATCGAGCGTCAGCACCTGCTGCAGGTGCAGCGCGATATTCCTCGGCTCGCTGGCGAGAGCATCGCCGAGGTGCGCCACGACCGTCCAGTCGCCGGGGGCGAGGAGCTCGATGCGGTAGCGCCCGTCGGGGCCGCAGGGGACCGCCCGCTCGATCCCGGTCGCGACGGAGCGCGCCACGACCACGGCCCCCGGCGCCGGCAGGCCGTCGCGCGTGCGCACGGCCCCGGTGATCGAGGCGCTCGTCGATTGCGCGCGTGCCGAGGAGGTTGCGACCAGCAGCAGGACGGCGAGCGCTATCGGCGGGAGGCCGGACGGTCGCCGGGCGGGTCTCACCGTCCGTAGGCGCCCCACGGGCCGGTGCCGCCGGTGCCGCGCGCCACGACCAGGAAGTAGCCGAACGGCGCGCTCCCCGTGAAACAGGTCCCGGTGCCGGTGTCGGCCAGGACGGAGAAATTGCCGGCGGCCGTGGGGGATGGAGCGGAGAGGATTTCATACCCCTGGAGGCAGGGGTCGGACACCGGATTCCAGCAGAACGTGATCGCGCCGCCCGTCGCCGTCTGGAGCGTGAGGTTCGTGACCTCGGTCGTCGGGATGCAGGTCCCGCCGGACGTGGTCGCCTGCACCTCGATCGGGTAGACGAACGCCGGGTCGCCGGACACCTGCGTCGGGTAGAGCAGACTCTCGTACGTCGTCGTCACGCCGGTCGAGGGGTCCCGGTAGGCGGACAGCGACGTCACCGTGACGTAGTACGTGGTGCCGGCGGAGAGCCCCGAGATGGTCGCGGTGGTGCCGGCCAGGGCGATCTGCCCGGGGTTCCGCGTCGAGTCGAAGGCGTACGGGCCTCCCGAGCCGGAGGTGGTCCCCCAGTACACCTTGTAGCCGCTGATCCGGTGGGTGTCGCGCCCCGGGTCCCATGTGATCGAAGCGGTCGTGTCGGTCGTGCCGTTCACGGTCATGCTCAGCGGGGGAAAGAGACCGAAGATGAAGTCGGTCCCCGCCACGCTGGTGAAGGAGGTGCCGTCGGCGGCGTTCTGCACCGAGGTGAGGCGGGCCACCGTGCCGATCACCGGCACTTGCCACAGGTAGACGAACGTGCGCACTTCGTCCGCCTTGAGGAACGACGCGCAGCTCGAGCCGATGTAGACGCAGAAGTCGGCGACCGTCTTCACGAGGAGCGCGTTGAACGTGTGACCCGAGGGGAGCGTGACCACGCCCCCCTTGAGCACCTGCCCGGACTGCGTGCCGGTGTGCGTGCCGACCGTGCCGGTGCATCCTTTTGTCCAGAGCTTCGGGACGATGCCGCCGACGCCGCACACCGCGTTGAAGATGTTCTGCTCGCAGTTGAACGGGCCGCCGACCCAGGCCGCGTCTCCCGGCTGCATGAACCAGCCGAGGGGATCCTGGTCGGGAAAACGCCAGATCGGCACCGGCGTGCGGGCGACACCGTCGTCGTTGACGTAGCAGAATCGACTCTCGCCGTTCGGCGCGGCGGCGTTCGACCCCTCGAACTGCGAGCCGCCGCGCAGCCAGACCGTCACGTCGGAGGCCCGCGTCTCGCGCTCGGTCACCGCGTTGGTCTTGCTGAGAGTGCCGCCGTTCGGGGTGAGGTCCTCGCGGCTCAGGATCCGGTTCGGAAAGAGGCCGCCGGGGTTGTAGCCGCACTGGGTGGAGTTGCAGGTCTCGGCCGCCGTCACCGGCACGCCGGTCGAGACGTCCTCCCCCGCGCCCGAGGTGTTGGCCGAGAAATCCCACGCGTTGGCCGCGATCAGGTCCCCCATGGTCGCGTACCCCTGCGGCGTCATCGAGGCGATCGTCGTGCCCGCCCCCTTGTCCCAGCCGTAGGAGATGCCGCTGAACGCCGGCGTGTCGAGCTGCTCCACGTAGATCTTCAGCGTCGCGGCGCCGGCCAGGACCCGCTCGACGACCACCGCCTCGGTGATCGCGCCCCCGCCGGAGGCGGCCGTCGAACGGACGATCTCCGCCATGACACCGGCGCGCGGATCGATGAAGCGGTGCATCACCCTCTCGGGGACCGGACCACGGCCACCGCCGGCGTAGCGCGACAGGAGCGCCCGCTGCAGGACGACCTCGCGCGGACCTGAGGGGAGATCGAGCCAGCCGATCCCGACGATGGCCACTTCGGCGCGCACGCTCTCCTGGCGCCCGTCCCGCTCCTCGCTGAACTCGAGCACGCTCCGCGAACCGGGGCGGAGCAGCTCGGGGAAATGATCGGGGAAGAGCCAGCGGCGCGCGGCCGCGGCCCCCTCGACGGCCTCACGGTCATCTTTATAGGCGACCCTGGAGAGCTCCGAGCCCGCCGACGCATCCTGAAGGATGATCCCGTCGGCCGTCTCGGAGAACGACCGGACGAACGTCCTCGCGAGCGGGACCGTTTTCAGGTCCCAACGGCTCCTCCCCTCGGGCGACATGAGGTCTCCGGGAAGGCGCGCGGAGAGATCGACCACCCCCAGCCTGACCTGGCGCGTCGGGGGGGGTGTGGCCGCATCGGCGGCGAAGGCCGCACCGGCCAGGTTCACGGCCGCGAAGGCCCAGAGCAACGATTTGGTTGTCCGCATGCGTACCTCTTTACCTCAGACCGGCCGTGTCACGCAAGGGACTCAACGGTCGCCGAGCCCCCTCTCGGCCTCGGCCACCCAGTCCGGGGCGTCCCTGTCCCCCCGATCCGTCATCTCCCGGGCGAGAGCCAGCGCGCGCCCATACGCCGCGCGGCTCCCCTGCGCGTCGCCCGTGGCCCGGAGCGCCTCGGCGAGGGCCAGCTGGTTCGGCGGATGGCCGGGGCGCCGCGCGACGGCCGCGCGCGCATGTTCCAGGCCGACTTCCGGATCGCCCGGCCCGGCCGGCCATCCCGGGGCGCGAAGATACAGAAGAGCCAGCGCCCGGTCCGGCCCGGCCTCGTCGATTTCGGGGGCGTTCCGCAGGGCCTTCTCGAACGCCCGTTCGATCTCCGGCAGGGCGGACAGGCCGGTCGACGGTCTCTCGCGCGCCTGCACGCCGAGGGCGGCGGCAAGCCAGTAGTCGCAGGCCGGATCCGCCGGCCTCCTCCGGGTGCACCACTGCGCCGCCTCGACCGCGGCGGCGGCCGCCCGCCCGCGGGGGCCGGGGTCGCTCTCGTGATCGGTCAGCCAGACATCGGCGCGCACCGCCCCTAGAAGCGCCGCGATCGGCGCGTCATCGGCCGCGGCGGCGCGCAGGTAAAGCCCCGCCGCGGTGCCCGCCTTCTCGACGTCGCGCTCGGCGAACAGCGCCTCGGCCCGTGACAGGAGCTCCGCCGCTTCCGCGAGGTCGGCGGCAGGAGCGCCGCCGGCCAGCTCGACGATCGGCCGCGGCTCCCGCAGTGCGGCGGCACATCCCGTGGCGAGGAGTCCCAGCAGGATCGCCGCCGCGGGAGTCCGGCGTTCCTCGATCACCGGCCGGTCTTGCCCGCCGGAGTGCCCGCCGGGGCGGCGGGCCTCCCCGCCGCAGCGAACAGGCGCCGGGCGGCGTCGAGCGACATCGTGTCGACCGGCTCGAAGCGGGTCATCCGCATCGTCTTCAGGATCTCGGCGCGCGCGGGATCGGTGTGCAGCTTCTCCAGTCCACGGACCATCCTCTCGGACCGCCGCGGCTGAAGCCGGCCGCCGACGGTGCACAGGAGAGTCCGCGGCATCAGAGCGGAGCGCGCCACGATCTCGAGGTCCTCCGCGAACGGCAGGGTCGCGAGCGCCCGGGTCTGCGCGTCGTCGAGGACCACGGCGATCAAAGCACCCGACGCCGCGCGCCGCAGCGCCGACAGGACGTTGGCGGTGGAGGTGACGCGGGCGGTCGGGGGGAGCGGTCCAAACTCTCCCAGGACCGGGCCGCGGATGAACTCCGGCGAGTAGCCGGCCACCCCGGTGATCTCGAAGCCGTCGAGCGCGGCCGAAGATGGTACCCTGCCCCGGCGGGCCGCCAGGCTCCAGACGGCGAGAGCGCCCGAGTCCTCCGCGACCTGGAGCCTCGCCTGGAGCCCCATCTCTTTCTCGTGCTGAAGAAAGAAGGGGAGCGACACGAGAGCGAGCGCCGCGTCGTTTCTGGCCAGGCGCCGCAGCCCCCCCTCGGCCGTCTCGAAGTAGACGGCATGCAGGCTGCCGGCAGGCCACTCGGCGGCGTCGGAGGCGGCTTTCGCGAACAGGTCCATCGTGGGCTGCGCCGAGGCGGTATCGCCGGGGTAGCCGGGGGCGCAGACGACGAGCTCCTTCGACGCATCCGAGCCGGTCGCGGCGGAAGGGGGCGGGGCCGGCGCGAGGAGGAGGATGAGCGGGATGACGGGCATCCGCGGCACGGTGGAGATCTCCGCTTGAGCCGAAGAGGATACTCCAGAACGGGGAGCCTTCTCGCGAGCCTCGTGATCGTGGCGGCTGCGGCGGCTCCGGCGCCCGGCGCTCCCGAGGGGAGGCCGAGTGCCGGAGCGACTGCACCCCTGCTCCGCATCGAGGTCGGCGACTGTGTCCTGGAGGCGCCTGCCTCGGAGCGGGGCAGGCTCGAGGGGCTGGCGCGCGACGCCCGCACGCTCCTGCCGCGGGTCGAGCAGGAGCTGGGAGTGCGCGCGGCGGCGCCCTATCGGATCACGCTGATCCCCGTCGGCCCCGCGATGGACCCGGCCGTGCGCGCCGTCGATGCGCAGGCGCCGCCGTGGGCGGCCGGCTTCATCGTTCCGGCGGCGCGCGCCGGCGCGATCCGGGTGGCGGAGGCGGACCGCTATCCGTACGCCGATCTCTCGTCGGTCCTGGCCCACGAGGCGACGCACATGCTTCTGTACGATGCCGCGGGACCAGGTCTGCCGCGCTGGTTCGGCGAGGGGGTCGCGACCGGCATCGAGCGCTCCTGGGGGATGCGCGACGTGCTGGTGTACTCGTCGTCGGTCCTGACCGGTCGCCTGCCCCCCCTGGCCGAGCTCGACGCCGCCTTCGACGCCTCGGACGACAGGGCCCGCGCGGCCTACGCCGCCTCGTTCGATTTTCTCCTGTGGACAGTGAAAACCTACGGCCAGTCGGTCGTGCGCGACATCGTGCGCGAGGCCAGGGTCCGCCCGTTCCCCGAGGCCTGGCAGGCGGCGACCGGCGTGCCGCTCGACCGATCGGAGACCGACTGGCGGCGCGGCAGCCTCCTGCTCTACCGCTGGGTCCCCGCCCTGACCGGGACGACGGCGCTGTGGACCGGGATCACGCTTCTCGCCCTCCTCGCCGGCGCCCGGCGCCGGGCACGCACGCGCCGCATCCTCGAGGCGTGGCAGGCCGAGGAGGAGCCGGCGCCGCCGGAGGAGACCGTCCACTGATGTCCCGGCCGAAGCGCGGCAACCGTCTCTTCGAGGTCCGCCCCTCGCCGATCCAGGGGCTGGGGGGATTCGCGGCACGCCTCATACCGCGCGGCACGCGCGTCGTCGAGTACACGGGGGAGAGGATCACGCACGCCGAGGCCGACGCGCGCTACGACGACGCCGGTATGCGGCGTCATCACACCTTCCTGTTCACCGTCGACCGGGACACCGTCATCGACGCGGCGGCCGGCGGCGGCCCCGCCCGCTACCTCAACCACGCGTGCGAGCCGAACTGCGCCCCGGTCATCGAGGCCGGCCGCGTGTTCATCACGGCGCTCCGGGACATCCCGGCCGGTGTGGAGCTGACCTACGACTACGCGTACGCGCGCGAAGGGGGCTCGGACGAGGATCACCCCGAACGCTACGCCTGCCGCTGCGGCGCCGCGCGCTGCCGCGGCACGCTCCTGTCACAGCGACTCAGGCGCCCGCGAGCCGCCGGGCCTCCTCCCGCAGGGCGGTGACCGCGTCGCGCACGCGATCGGCGTGGGTGCGGAAGCTCAGGACGCAGATGCGCAGGACGTAGCGCCCGCCGATGGTGCTGCTCGACAGGAACACGCGGCGCCGGGAGTTGACCCGGCGCAGGACCTCGGCGCCGAAGAGGTCCGGGTCGCCGGCGGGCGGGCGGGCCCTGAAGGCGACGATCGAGAGCTGGGGCTCGTCCAGCATCTCGAACAGCGGATCGTCCTTCAGCGCGTCGTGGGCCAGGATCGCCAGGTCCAGCTTCTCCTGGATCTGATCGCGGAACGCCTGCACGCCGTGCAGCATGATCGGCAGCCACAGGCGCAGTCCGCGGAAGTCGCGCGACAGCTCGGGGGAGAGGTCGGTGAAGTTGGGCGCCCCCGGGTCCGCGCTCACGTCCTGCAGGTAGCCGGCCTCCATCCGGTGCGCCCGCCGCAGCGTCTCCGGGTCGCGCACCAGGAGGCAGCCGGTCCCGTACGGCAGGAACAGCCCCTTGTGAGGGTCGAGGGTGATCGAGTCGCAGCGCTCGATCCCTCTCATGCGCGCCGCCCCCTCGGGGACTAGGCGGAAGAAGCCGCCGTACGCCGCGTCGGCGTGCGTCCACAAGCCGTGATGGCGCGCGATGTCGAGAATCTCCGGCAGCGGATCGATGGCGCCGGTGTTGGTCGTCCCGACGTTGGCGACGACGAAGAACGGCCGGCGTCCCGCGGCGCGGTCCTCCTCGATGGCGGCCTCCAGACGGTCCGGCCGCAGCCGGAAACGCCCGTCCACCGGGATGCGCCGGACGTTCCGATCGGGAAAGCCGGCGATGCGGGCCGCCTTGAGGACCGACAGGTGCGTCTCGTCCGACAGGTAGATCGTCCCGCCGAGGAAGTCCTCCGGCAGCCTCGCCGCGCGCGCCGTCACCAGGGCCACGAGGTTGGACAGGGAGCCGCCGGACGTCAGGATCCCTCCGGACGCCGGCGGGTATCCCATGAGCCCTGCGAGCCAGGAGATCGTCTGCGCCTCGATGCGCGCCAGGGCGGGGGCCGCCGCCGCGACCCCCACGAAGCGGTTCACGGACGTGGCGACGAAGTCCGCGATCGCCGCCGACGGGATGCCGCCCCCCGGGATGAACGCCAGGTATCCAGGGCCGGCGGTCGTGAACGACTTCAGGACGGCCGGCCCGAGCCTCGCGAGGATCGCCTCGATGGGGCGACCCTGGTCGGGGGCCGGCTCGTCGAAGGTCGAGGCGAGCTCGGCCGCGCCATCGACGTCGAACGACGGCTGCTCCGGCAGCGAGTCGATGTGCGCGACCACGTAGGCGGCGCAGGCGTCGATGAGACGGCGCAGATCGCCCGACACCGGCTCGAGGGGCCACCTTGGCTTCCTGGGGTCGCGCATGGGGCGCGATCATACAGGAGGGGGGCGGGCCCGGGAGCGGGTCTCACGGGACCGCAATCAAAGGGATCCCTGGACCACATTCTGAAGTATGATCCGCGCTCGGGGTCATAACCGCTCGTGTCCTGTGGAGGCACTATGAAGAAACTGGCCGCTGTGGTTTGCGCAGTATTCGTCGCCGCCCTCGTCCTTGGGGTGGTTTCGCCGGCCCTCGCCGCCGGCAAGACACACCAGGTGAAGGCGACCGTCGTGTCCATCGACATGGAAGGGAAGACCATCACCATCAAGGACGAGAAGGGGGAACAGAAGACCGCCCCGGTGATGGACAAGGCCGTCGATGAGCTCAAGAACTTCAAGGCCGGCGACAAGGTCACGCTGACCTGCCATGACAACGAGAAGGGCGAGCACGAAGGTGTGACGGACATCAAGAAGGGCTAACCCCCTTTTTGGTCGAAGCCTGACCGGAATAGCGGGCGCGGCGTGCCGGGTGACCGGTCCCGCGCCCGAAGTTTTTCCGGCGGTCGCCGGCGGCCCCGGGAGGGTGGTATTCTCTCCGCATGAAACTCCGCACCCAGCTGATCCTGGCGTTCCTGCTCCTGGCCGTGGTGCCGCTGGGGGCCATCACGCTGTACTCCTACCAAACCTCCGCGCGCGCGTTGCGGCGGACGGTCGAAGCGGAATCGTCCCGCATGGCGGGCGAGATCAACAACCGCATGGGCGTCGTCACGGCCAACCTGAGCCGGCGGATCGACATGCTCGAATCGCTCCCCTTCCCCGAGACGCGCGGCGGGTCGAAGGCGGAGGTCGAGGAGCCCGACGCGATGCTCGTCGGCCGGCTGGTGGCGGCGCTCGGCGAGACGGCGAACTTCATCGACTCCTTCGAGTTCACCCCGAGCCCAGGCCCCCCGGAGCCGCCGGACGGCGGGCACGCGACCGGCTCTCATGCGCCCCTCCCCTCACGACCGGGGACGCCCGCGGACCGGCAGTCGATCGTCGTCCCCCTGCCGCGCATCGTCGGCGAGCTCGCGAAGGACCCGAAGCTGCAGCCGGTGATCAAGATGGCCGCGTCGTTTCTGACGGCCGAGGAGGCCGGGAAGATCAAGAAGGAGCTGGACGACAACCTGGGCCAGGGTGGCCAGGATATCTTGAAGATCGTGAAGGACAGGATAAGGACCGAGGTCGAGGCGCGGCGGGCCGCGGCGGAGAAGGAGAGGCCGCCGGAACCCCGGGCGGCCCTGGCTCTCAAGCAGGAGTTCGGCTGTCCGCTGATACGCAACGGCCAGACGGTCGGGCACCTGAAGGCAAAGGTGAGCGCCGACCGCCTCCTGCGCGAGATTCTGTCGCAGACCAAGCGCGAGCAGGGGGAGATCCCGTTCGCCCTCGACGGCTCCGGAAACCTGTTCACCCCGAACCAGGCGGATTTGCCGACGCTGCGCGGCCTCGAGGAGGCGGCGGCCTCGGGGCAGGCGAACGCCGTCGGGAAGGGAGGGGTGCGCGAGGAGCCGGCCGCGAGCCGGAGTGACGGGAAGTTCCGCATCGGCGTCTCGCCGGATGAGAACTGGGTGGTGGTGACGCGCGAGGACCCGGTGACCGGCCTGGTGTTCGGTATCGCCCGCCCGGTCGGCGCGGCGCTCGGCGAGATACGCAGCGCCTCGGCCCGCAACCTGGGGGCCGGCCTGGGCCTGGCGGCGCTGGCGCTCTTCGGCATCGTGCCGATCTCGCGCCGCATGACGCACAACCTCTCCGACCTGACGCGCGCCGCCGGCGAGCTGGCGGCGGGACGTCTCGACACGCAGGTGCCGGTCCGCTCGCGCGACGAGCTGGGGCAGCTCGCCCAGGCGTTCAACAGGATGGCGCGCGACCTGCAAGCGAACCAGGAGCGCCTGGTGGAGCAGGAGCGGCTGCGCAAGGAGCTGGAGCTCTGCCGCAGGATCCAGAACGAGCTGCTCCCGAAGAAGCCGATGCTCTACCCGTTCGCGGAGCTGCAGGGTCTGTCGATCCCGGCCCACGAGCTGGGGGGGGACTTCTTCAACTACTTCGATCTTCCGGGCGGGGAAGTGGCGCTGCTCATGGGGGACGTGTCCGGCAAGGGGGTGCCGGCGGCGCTCCTGATGGCGAACCTGCAGGCGACGATCAAGGCGCGCATCCCGCTCGAGACCGATCTCGCGACGTTCGCCCGGCAGCTCGACCGCGACGTGGAGACGTCAACTCCGCCCGAGGTCTATCTCACCCTGTTCCTGGGGGTCCTCGATCCGGCGCGGCGCGCGCTCAGGTACGTCAACGCCGGCCACGAGAGCCCGTTCGTGCTGCGGCGGGACGGCCGGCTCGAGCGGCTCGACCCGACCGGACGCCCGATCGGCCTGATGTCGGGGGGCGCCTACGCCGAGAAGACCATCTCCCTCGAGCCGGGCGACCGGCTGTTCCTTTACACCGACGGTCTGGTCGATGCGGAGGATGATGCCGGCGGCGTGTTCGGCCCGGCGCGTCTCGAGACGCTGCTGTCGGAGGCCGGCTCCAGGGGGCCTGCCGATCTCCTGGCGCGGGTCGAGCGCGCCTACCAGGATCACCGGGGCAAGAAGGACGCCGCCGACGACGCGACGCTCCTGGTCCTGAGGGTGGGGGACTGGACGGCGACGCGGTCCGAAATGCGCTCCGAGACGGTCGTGCCGCCGCCGATCGTGCGCGACGCCTCTCCCTTCGCCACCCTCTAGCCCGGAACGCGGTAGACGTTGACGGTCCCCGAGACCGTCGCGCCGACCCCCATCAGCTTCGGGTTCGTCACGGTCATGGTGGCGGGCTCCAGCACGCGGCAGTTGAACCGCTGGGACGATTTCTCCGGCTGGTTCTCGCAGGCGGTCCCGCTCCAGCCGACCGTCACCCCCTGCTTCAGCCTCTCGTCGACCTTCAACTCGATCGTGATCAGGTAGTACGCCGGCTGCAGCGCGAACGCCTTGCTCGCGCCGTCACGCAGCGTCAGCGCTTCGGAGACGATCTTCTCGACGACCTCGACCGGCGTGACGGTCGTGACCCCGCCGGCGGTGGCCTGCAGGTGCGCCTTGCCGACGGCGACCCCCTTGACCATGTCCCCGTCCACCGTGACGATCGAGGGGTCCGAGGACGTCACCTGGACGGCGACCTCCTCGAGCGGCGCGCTCCCCTCGCCGAGCGCGCGCGCGTGCAGGGCCACGGGCGCCGCTCCCAGGACGACCTGCACGTCCGGCGGCATGCCGATCTCCACGGGAATCCGGCACTTCACATCGACGCGCTGGTTCACGGCCCCGGCCGAGACGGTGAGCGTCGCGTCCCCCGTCTTCGCACAGCGCAGGTTGCCGGCGTCCGAGACCTCCAGGACGTCGGCCGGACCGCCGGTCCAGGCCAGCGCGACACCCGCGATCGCCTCCCCCTTGGCGTTGACGGCGGCGGCGGGAAGCGTGAAGTAGCTCGTGTTCGTGACGGGCTGCGAGGCGTCGATGTTGATCTTCGCCGGCTTCTTGTCCGCGCAGCCGGCGAGCCCGAGCATGAGCGACAGGACGAGCGCTGTGAGCGTGAGGGTTCGCATGCGCAGCTCCTTTCGAGGACGACCGACGCGTCGGGACGATAAGAAGATTCGCCGGTCCTGTCAAGACAACAGCGTCTTGTGCGCCCGGATCAGGAGTGTCTTGATCGGCAGGTCGTAGGCGCAGGCCTGCTCGCAGAAGCCGGCGCAGTGGGCGCAGTGGGCGGCGCGCTCGGAGGCGACGAGCCGGGCGTACGACTCGACGGCGCGGTTCTCCTGCTTGTAGTCGTTGTAATACATCGAGAAGCGCAGGATGTCGGCGATGCGGACGTTCTCGGGGCAGGCGGGCAGGCAGGCGCCCGAGAAGCGGCAGACCTGGGTCGAAAAGGTCTCGGCGTACTCTTGCAGGATATCGAGGTCGGCCTTCTCCAGCGGCCGGCCGGAAGCGGGCGTGTACTCGTCCACCTGGCGCGTGCTGTTGATCGAGATGATCAGGTTCGAGACGTTCGGGTTCGACAGGACCCACTTGAGGGCCGCCTGCTTGAAGGTCGTGTAGCGATCGCGGAACTTGTCGAGGTCGGCCCCCTTGGCGCCGGCGAGCGTCTTCATCGCGATGACGCCGACCCCCTTCGCGCGCGCCTTCTCGATCAGCGCGTTCTGCTCCGGGTAATCGAGGAACGAATAGCGGCACAGGAGGACGTCGAACTTCCCCGAGTCGACGGCGTAGTGCATCACGTCCATCAGGTCGGGGTCGTGGCCGCTGGCCCCGAGGTAGCGGACCTTGCCGGCCTTCCTGGCCTCTTCGAACGCCTCGAACATCTCGGGGTTCTTCAGCCGCTCCACGCCTGTGCCGTCGGAGTTCCTGCCGACCTCGTGGTTCAGCACGACGTCGACGTGGTCGGTCTGCAGACGCCGCAGGCTGTCGTCGAGAATGTCCAGGAAGACCCGCTTCGTGGCCGGCTTGCCGACGTGGTGCGGGCACCACTTGGTCGTGAGGACGACGTCCTTGCGCCGTCCCTTGAGCGCGGTCCCGATGATCTCTTCGCTGCGGCCGCCGCGGTAGCAGTGCGCCGTGTCGATGTAGTTGATGCCGTGGTCCAGGGCGTACGGGACGATCGCGGGATCGTCGATCGGGTAGCCGCCGAATCCGATCTCGGAGACGCTGAGGCCGGTCCGTCCGAGGGTGCGATGACGCATCGCGCCGGCCGATCCGGTCGCGGCGCCGGAGACCGGGACCGCCGCCGTGCCGAGGGCGGTCGCGGCGACGGCGCCCGTGGCCAGGGTCGCCTGCTTCAGGAAGGCGCGCCGGCTGAGATCGCGGCGGGCGCGGCGCTTCACGGTGCTTCGGGATCGGGCCATCTTCTCCTCTTGAGAAGCACGACGAGGAGGATCACGAAGAACGCCAGGACGTAGACCTTGTTAGTGAACCACAGGAGGCGCCAGAAAGAAAGGTCGGGGGCGCGAAGGTAGGCGACGAACTTGACGGTCACGATGAGGATCTCGAGCGCCGAGACCGCGACCCCGAAGGCCCAGGCCCGGCGATACCGGCGCCACAGCATCCACGCCAGGACGAGGTGCGCCACCCACCAGAAGTCCCACATGATCGGCACGCCGGGAGGCTCGCGGCCGGCGGCGCGCTCCGAGACGAAATAGAGGACCGGCGCCAGGTACTTGATGACCAGGGTCCAGGTGACCATCACGACCAGGCCGAAGACGGCGCAGGTGACCCAGCAGGGGGGGCGGGGCGCGGCGGCCGGGACGCCGTCCCCGGTCACGAGCGCGTCCCCGCGGCCGGCCGGGCCGGGACGGCGGATGCCGCCGCGGCCTCTCCGGCGCGCGACGCCCGGTGGGTCCCGGCGGCGACCAGCGCGGCCGAGAGGACCGCGGCGGCCGCGCGCACGACATAGAACATCGGCTCGCTCGTGGTGTAGTTCGCGGCGGGGAACTGGACGCTGTACCAGTCGTTGAGGACGAACGTGTCGAGATAGGCGAACAGTCCGCGGTAGATCCCCGCCGCAGGGAGCCCCGCCCCGGAGGCGAAGATGAGCCCGCAGGAGATCTCGCGGCAGGCGACCACCACGAAGGCCGCGGCGACGTAGGCCGGGTCCGGGACCATCAGACCGGGGAGGATCGCGGGGGCCGCGAGTGCTATACCCAGGGCGCACGAGATCAGAAGGGCGATCGGCCGCCCGGTGTAGCGCGCCCAGGAGACGAACAGCGTCCGCCTGAGCGCCCACTCCCACCCGAAGACACCGACGACAAGGCAGAGCGGCAGCCCCCACAGCACGGTGCGCGCCGGGTGACCGCTGTACCCCTGGTCGCCGTACGTGAACGTGACCCACCCGAGCAGGTGGCCTGCGCCGAGGAACGAGAAATCGGCGACGAGGGCGGCGAAGCACCAGGGAAGTAGGCGCCGCATCGTCCGCGGGGCGCCCGGGAAGAGAAGACCGCGCGCCCCCCGCAGCGAGAGGAGAGCGGCGAGGAGGGCGGCGGCGATCGGCACGCCCCACGTCACGAGGAGACGGTACATCAGAGGTCCGCCCAGGCGTCCCGGCGAGCCGGGCAGGAGCAGCGCGAGCGGCAGCGCCGCCAGCAGGAGCGTGAGCGCGACGGTTTTTTTCACCCGGGGCGACCCCTCGTTTTGTCGAGCGACATCCGGCGACGTGAGGCGCCGCGCCGGGAGCATTTGAGCATAGGATAGACGCGACGGCGAGCACAACATGGGCGGGCCCGGGACACTCCGGGCTCCTGTGCCTTGGGAGGCGTCATGACCAAGCGCGACGAGGACGCCGCGATCGCCGGACGGGCGCGCGGCGCGCCGCCGCCCGGAGCGGCGGGGCCGCGGCCGCTGACCGGGCGCAGTGTCCCTCCGATGTTCCTGCAGACTCTGCCCCGCATCCTGATCGTCAGGACCGGCTCGACGGCCGTCGAGGTGCAGCGCACCCACGGCGACTACGATCGCTGGTTCAGGGATGCCCTGGCGAAGCACGATCTGGCGTTCGATCTGTGCGACGCGACGCGGGGGCCGATCCCGGACCTGACGTCGCACGTCGGTGTCGTCGTCACCGGGTCTGTGAAGTCGGTCCTCAGGCCCGAGCCGTGGATGGACGGGCTCGCCGCCTTCCTGCGCGGGGCGGACCAGATCGGCGTGCCGGTCCTGGCGGTCTGCTTCGGCTGTCAGGCGCTGGCCCGGGCGCGCGGCGGGAGCGTGGTGAGGAGCCCGGCCGGGTGGGAGATCGGGAGGGTCGAGGTGACGCCGACCACGGAGGCGCGGCTCGACCCGCTGTTCGAGGGACTGCCGTCTCCTCTCCCGGTCCTGGCGACGCACGAGGACCGCGTGGAGTCTCTCCCGCCGGGCGGCGTCCTGCTGGCCGGCAACGACAGCGCGCCGATCCAGGCGTTCCGCGTCGGTGAAAGCGTGTGGGGGGTGCAGTTCAATCCCGAGGCCACGCCGGGGATCCTGCGCGACTTGATCCTGCTGCGCCGGCGGATCCTCGAAGAGGACGCGCGGGCGCACGGCCTGCCGGCGGAGGGGCACGTCGAGCGCCTCCTCGATCGCCTGGAGCGTTTCGAGCCGGGCCCGGCGCGCCTGATGCTCGACAACTTCGTGCGTCTCTGCCTGCGCGATCGCGAGCCCGGCCGCACGATGTGACGGAGGGGAGCATGGAACGACGACTGACGAGGGACACGCGGAACGCCGTCCTGGGCGGAGTCGCCGCCGGATTCGCGAAGTATTTCGACGTGGACCCGGTCCTGGCGCGCATCGTGTTCATCGCGCTCACGGCGCTGAGCGGGGCCGGTCTCGTGGCCTATGTCGTCGGCTGGATCGTCATGCCGCGCGACGATCGGGGCGAGGGTGCGGCGGCGCATCCGGGCGCATCGACCGGAACGCCTGCGGTCGACAGGATGGTCGACTCGGTGCGCCAGGCGGGGGACCGGCTCGCCGACGAGTTCCAGCGTCTGCCCCGGAGAGGGGGGCGGAGCCGCGCCGTCGCCGGGGGGATCCTGATCGTGCTCGGCGCGCTGTTCCTCCTGGATCGGCTGTCGTGGCTGCACTGGCCGCAATGGGCGCGGCTGGCGAACCTGTGGCCGGTCATCCTGATCGCCGTCGGCGCCTTCCTGATCCTCGAGGCGGCGCGCGGCCGTGCCGGAAAGAGACCGTGAACGACGACGGCAACCGCTGGGTCCGCCTGTCGCGCGGCTTCTACCTGCTCGGCATCGGCACCTTCCTCCTGCTCACGACGCAGAGCCTGCTGCCGGCGATGTTCTGGGCCGACGCCGCGGCGTACTGGCCGATGCTCCTGGTCGCCATCGGCATCCGGCTGGTGTTCGAGCGCAGCCCCTTCCCCTGGCTGGTCCTCCTGGGGCCGGTCCTGGTCCTCGGGACGCTGATGTACGTGGCGCTTCACTCCGGCGACGCCGAAACGGAGGGGGACTGGACGGTGCTCCGGCTCGAGCGACCGGCCGACGCGTCCGCCTGGACGCTCGAGGGGCGGCTGGCGCTCGCCGGCTTCGATGTCGAGTCGAAGCGTCTGCCGCGCAACCTGCTCGCGGAGGGGCGCGCGACCGAGGCCGGCCGGCATTCCGTGCGGGTCGAGACCGCGGCGGGCGGCCGCGTGCGGGTGACAAACTCCGTGTGGAAGAACGCGTTCATCGTCCTGCCCGGGCGCCGGCGCGCGCGCTGCGAGCTCGGTGTCGCGGCCGGCCTGCCGGTCGCGCTCGACCTCGACCTGGCGTTCACGGCGACGCGGTTGAATCTCCCCGCGACCCCGGTGTCGCGCCTCGCGATCGACGGTGCGTTCAACGACCTGGGGCTGCGCCTCGGAGCGCCCGCCTCGGACGTCCGTCTCGATCTCGATGGGGCGTTCAACCAGGTCGAGATCGAGGTCCCTGCCGGAACGCCGGTCCGGGTGACGACCGACGGAGTCTTCAACGTCGTCGACCGGGGGGGCGCCGCAGGTGGCGCCGCCGGGGGCGCGGACGGCGTGCCGGGGTACCGCCTGGCCCTGGACGGAGTGTTCAATCGCGTCCTGGTCCGGACGCGTTGAGCGACGGGCCTCTGCGAGGCGCCCGAAAAGTAATGCTGGACATTCCCCCCCATTGCCCCTATGATCACCCTGCAACTGAACCACGAGCAGGCAGTCTTCGCACACCGAAGTCGACCCGCTCAGGAGCGGGTTCCAGCCTAGAACGCTAGAGCCGAAACAGTTCCCTCAAGGTTCACATGCAAAGTATTGCCGCGGCCAGGTGGCCGTGGTCATCAACCGCCGTGCGCCACGGGCGCCGGCGAAAGGAGAGTCACTATCGTGTCATTCACTGAACTTGGACTGGCAGAGGAGATTGCGCGCTCGGTGCGCGAAGAGGGGTATGAGACGCCCACGCCGATTCAGGCGGGCGCCATCCCCGCCATCCTGGCCGGCCGCGACCTCATCGGCTGCGCCCAGACCGGCACCGGCAAGACCGCCGCATTCACCCTGCCGATCCTCAATCGCCTGCGCGCCGGAGCACGCGGCCGCCTGCGGGCGCTGATCCTGACCCCGACGCGCGAGCTGGCGCTGCAAGTCACCGAGGCGCTGCGGGTCTATGGCCGCCACGTGCGGCTCGATTCCGCGGTCGTGCACGGCGGCGTCGGCCTGCAGCCGCAGGAATCGAAGCTGCGCCGCGGCGTCGACATCCTGGTGGCGACACCGGGGCGGCTTCTCGATCACATCCAGCGCCGCAACGTCGATTTCCGAAGTCTCGAGGTGCTGGTCCTGGACGAGGCGGACCGCATGCTCGACATGGGGTTCATCAAGGACGTGCGCCGCATCATCGGCGTTCTTCCCAGGGTCCGCCAGACGCTGCTGTTCTCGGCGACCATGCCCGACGCGATCCGCCGCCTTGCGCAGGAGATCCAGCGCGACCCGGTGCACGTCGAGGTGGCGCCGCGCCGCTCGGCTCCGGCCCATGGCGTGCGGCAGACGCTGCTGCCGGTCACGAGCGGCCGCAAGCGCGACCTGATGGCGCACCTGCTCGAGACCGAGGCGCGCGGCCTGACGCTGGTGTTCACGCGCACCAAGCACGGCGCCGATAAGCTGGCCCGTCATCTCGAAGGACGCGGTCACGCCGTCGCGCTCCTGCACGGCAACCGCAGCCAGTCCCAGCGGACGCGGGCGCTCGACGCGTTCCGCGGCAAACGGGCCCGTGTGATGGTCGCCACCGACATCGCCGGCCGCGGCATCGACGTCGACGGCATCGACCACGTGGTCAACTACGATCTGCCGAACGTTCCCGAGGACTACGTCCACCGCATCGGGCGCACGGCACGCGCCGGGGCGACCGGCGACGCTCTGTCGCTGGTCTCTCCGGAAGATCACCCGCACGTGCGCGGGATCGAGGCGCTCATCGGCCAGACCCTGGAGCGCAGGGTCGTGCCGGGATTCGCCGACGGGGGAACGGCGCAGCGGCCGGGGCCCCGGTTGGCGCCGCAGTCGCCGGCACGGATTCCGCAGCGGCCGCAGATGCCGCGTCCCGGGCAGCCGCGGCCGTGGCGCCCAGACAGTCAGGCGCACCGCACCGCGCCCAGCCAGCCGGTCGCCGAGGCAGCGCCGCCGGCCCGCCGGACCAGCCAGATCTGGAGAGGACGGGGCGCCCGGCGCCTGGCCTGAGCGCTCGTCCGTCCACGCGAGGTGACATTTCCAGTCGATCCTGCGCGCCCGGAGCCTGCCCGGGCCTCGCGCAGGCAAGGCTAACCGGTTGATGCCCATGGATTTTCCCAGCCGCGCTTGCAATGCTCGCGGCGTGGCATCACGTTTGCTGTTCACGAAGCCCGTGCAGTCGTGAAGGGAGGTCCAAATGAAGCATCGATCATTATTGATTTCCGGACTGATCCTGGGGCTGGCCCTCTGCGCAGCCCCGATCCCGGCGCACGCCGGGGCGTCGTTCGACTTCCTGTTCAGCATGGATCGCGTCAGCAACGACCGGCAGATGTTCCTGAACGTGGCGGTCAGCAATTACGGGTATGACCGCGTCGCCCTCGAGCCGGTCCTGCCCAGACTGCAGTACGTCGACGTCGACCTGCCGGTCGTCCTGTTCCTGGCCCACGAGTGCGGCCGGCCGCCGGGCTACATCGTCGATCTGCGCGCCCGCGGGATGTCCTGGTCGATCATCTTCGACAGAGTGGGCGTGCGTCCGGACGTCCTGTTCTACGGGATCGATCGCGATCCCGGTCCCCCGTACGGTCACGCCTATGGGTACTGGAGAAGGAATCCGCGCGGCGTGCGCCTGAGCGACAACGACATCGTCGGTCTCGTCAATGTGCAGGTCGGGGCGCGCACGGCGCGAATGGCTCCCTACGAAGTCTGCCGCGCCCGCGGCCGCGGCACGCCGGTCGAGGTCTTCGTCGCCGAGAAGAGGGGCCGTCCGTACCGTGGCGGTCGCGGTCGCGATGACGGACGTCGCGGCGGCTACGACGATCGCGGCGGCAGGAAAGGGTCGAAGGATCACGGGCACGGCCATGGCCACGACCACGACAACGATCAGGGCGATCACGGTCACGACCACGATCACGACTGAGGCCGGTCGCCTCGCCGCGGCCGCCGGCTCCCGCGAGGCCGCCTAATCCGCGAACTTCTGGTGCTGCGGCAGGCCGTCGTGGATCTCGATCCAGGGGACCTTGCTGCGAAGGAAGATGTGGTATTCGGGCTTCCGATCAAGAGGCGTGTCGAGAGTCCCGGTCGCGACGTAGATATTGTCCGGCTCGGCCGCCACGGTGCCGGTGAGGGTCGAGCCGCAGTGACGGCAGAACGTGCGGCGCGTGCCTGATTCGGTCGTGTGACTGCCGACCTCGCTCTCCCCCTTGAGGAAACTGAAGCGCGCGCCGGCGACGCCGATGTAGGTGGCGAACGCGGCGCCGTGTGTCTTGCGGCAATCGGTGCAATGGCAGTGGCTGAACGTGCCGTACGGCCCCTGCATCCGGTACGTCACGCGCCCGCAGCAGCACGAACCCTCGTGGACCTCCTCCGTCCTGGACATCGTCCCCCTCCGGAGATGTGAGCGAGAAGGACGATAGCACACGCCAGCGGCCAATTGACAATTCCCTCGGGTGGGGCCTATGCTCCGGCCATCTTTTGCTCACTCGTGAAACGACCCGGGAAGCTGAACAGAGAGATCCGCCTGATGGGCGGATCCCCACAAAAAGGAGCTCGACCATGAAGCGCGGAGCTCTGCTGTGCCTGCTGTCGATCATGGTGCTTGGTATTGTGGGAAGCGGTGCGCTGACGGGCTCGCAAACGCCCTCGCTGGGCGTCAGAAACACTGCGGGCGAGCTGATTGGCGTCATGGACGAGAGCGGAAACGCCTACGCCGTCCAGCGTCCGGACGGCAAGCCGCTGCGGCTCGTTCCGTACGTCCAGTCGCTGCTCGCGAGCGTTGCCGGCGCGGACTGGACGGGAACGGGAGCGTATACGGGCGCCCCGATCGATCCGGCGATCCGCCGGGTGACGCATGACGACCCGGACCGGGGCATCCGGATCGGGCCGGACGGCCACGTCGAGCTGCTTGACCCCGCGTCCGGAGAGGCCGCTCTGGATCAGGCCACCGGGCAGCCGGCCCCGCAGTTGACAAGCCCCCCGACGATCGATCGGATGACGACGTCCGGAGGCTACTACCAGACCTTCCAGCCGGGCGCGGCCGTCGGCGTGCTGGGAAGTGCTGTGACCTATTACCTCAATAACGGGTCGAGCTGGCAGAGCGGCGCAGGCACGTACCGGCTCTTCGAGCCAATGGTTGATCACGTGGAGGTCTCGGGTCAGACGATCCGCTACGTCCTCGGCCCGCCGCCAAACGGCCTGCTGTACGACCAGACGGACTTCGACTCCGGTGACCACTCGTCGCAGGGATCGCTGGGCGCGTCGGGGGCGCTCGTGATCGAGACGGTGGCGGGCGCGACCACCGCGGTGCTGCGCGGCCGGGCCGAAATCCTGTCGAACGACCCGACGTATTATGGCGACCGGTTCAATTACTTCAGCGCTCCCGTCGGGGCGATCGTGCCGTTCGAGGTGACCTACACGCTGTACAACGCGACCTGGACCCAGGACACGTTCTCGACATCCTTTTACTACTCCTATTCCGGGGTGGTGGACTTCGCGCACCCGATCTCGGTCCCGAAGGTCACAGGCCTCGCGATCGCCGGCTCGACGCAGGTGCCGGCGCAGTCCACGGCCCAATTCTTCGCGACCGTGCTGTACGAGAACGGCGTGCAGAAGAACGTCACCGACGCGGCCACCTGGGCGGTCGAGCCGGCCGCCCTCGCCAGCGTCGACCACGGGCTCCTCTCCACCGGCACGCCGGACCCCTCGCCGGCCCCGCTCACCCTCCACGCCACCTACACGGAGGGCGGGATCGAGGTGCAGGCCGACAAGGTCGTCCTCCTGGTCGCGGGTGGATCGGCGGCGCTGGCCGAGTCGTGGGAGATGTACCAGGCCGACAGCAGCCACAGCGGCTGGCTGCCCGTCATCCTGGAGCCGCAGTCGTTCGCCGTTCGCTGGCAGCGGACGGTGGCGGCCGGTAAGCCGCTCAACCCGGTGACCGAGGCGGGAGGGCGGGTCTTCGTGTCCCTCCTGACCTACTTCGGCAGCGGCCCCGCGTTCTTCGCCCTCGACTCCCGGGACGGCGAGACGCTCTGGTCGAAGGATTTCGGCAGGGTCTTCTCGGTCAATCCGCCGGCCTACGCATATGGCAATGTCTACATCCAGACCGGCGACCATGCCAGCGACACCTGGCTGTACGCGTTCGACGCCGAGACGGGCGATCGAGTCTTCAAGGTGCCTCACGCGGCCCAGTGGGAGCGCTACTACGCACCGACCATCTTCAACGGCACGGTGTACGTCGACGGCGGCTACTACGGCGGGATGTACGCCTTCGACGCATTCTCAGGCCAGCAGCGCTGGTTCGTCGGACTGCAGCAGTACGACCAGTGGACGCCGGCGGTGGACGACTCCTACGCCTACGCGTACGTGGGCTCCTACAGTCCAGGCCTCTACGTCTTCAACCGACTCACCGGCGTGCCGGTCTTCATGATCCAGGACCGGAACTTCGAGTGGAATGGCTGGAGCATGAATCTGGCGCCGGTCCTCGGCGCCTCTCACGACGTCCTGGCCATCCACAACGGTCGCCTGATCAGCTTCGACACCCAGTCCCGGTCGATCCGCTTCGAGATCGCGGGCGGGTTCACGGGACAGCCGTCGGTCGCCCACGGAGCGATTTACGCGATCAGATACGGCGGGCTGGCCGTGCTCGATGAGGACACCGGAGCGGAGGTCTGGTCCTGGCAGTCCCTCGGCGGCGCGCTCACGAACACGCTGATCGTGACCGAGTCGCACGTGATCGCGACCACGGGCACCAGCACTTTCGCGGTCGACCTGCTCGAACGCGATCTCGTCTGGAGCTATCCAGTCGGAGGAAACCTCGCGCTTGGAGACGACATGCTCTACATCGCGTCGGCGAACGGAGTCCTGACCGCCATTTCGATGCCCGGGTTCTCGCCGGCCACGCTGGTGAAGCTCGAGATTGCCGGACCCTCGCAGGTCCAGGAGAACTCGACCGCCCAGTTCTCGGCGATGGCCTACTACGACGACGGCCGGGTGCGCAACCGGACACTGGTCGCCCAGTGGTCGATCGACTCTGCCCCGTCCGCCAGTCTTGACACGAACGGGGTCCTCACAACCACCGAGCTGTTCACACCCGTACAGCCGGTCACGATCCACGCCACGTACAGCGAGAACGGTGTCAGCGTCGAGGCGCAGAAAACAATCAACGTCATCATCGGCGTCACGCTCGACCAGTTCGTGATTCGCAACCTTGCAGGAGCCAGGAGCATGACGCAGCATGTCCTGGAGGAGCTGAGCGAGGCCTCCGTGCGCGAACAGGCGGCCCGAGCGGTGCTGGGGCGGCAGGCGCCCGCTACGCCGTCGCGGATCCGCGCGCTCAACGACCTGGTGCGGGCCATCAACTGGGGCCGACTGGGTCAGCAGAGCCTGGACCGCGATCAGAGAGAGCTGAACGACGCCATGATGGAAATGAACCAGGGAGGCACGACCTCGGCACCGATCCGAAGACCACCGAATCTGCCCTGAGCAGCCGCGCCGGCCGGTTCCTGCGGCCGGCAGGGAGCAGAGTCGCGGACGATCTCAGTCGCGCGGCGCCACGCCCGGGGAGGCGAGGGAGCCGCGCAGCGCTCGGACGGCGTGCGTCATCGGGTAGTACTCGTCGAGACACTCGTCGGAGAGCCGGGAGAGCACGGCCGCGCGCGCGCGGTTGAGGAGCGGGATGTCGGAAGGGGTCAGGGTCGTCAGCAGATCGTCCGGCTCGATTCCGAGATCGATGCGCCCGGCACGGACCGCCTTCTCGAGCTTCCGGATCATCTTCGCCCGCTTTCTCGGAGAGACCCCGGCGCGGTCCTTCTTGATCTGATCCATGCGCTTCTGAAGCTCGTCGAGTCCGAGCAGGGCGCGCCGCGCCGCGGACGCGACCTCGGAGTCGGAGTCCTTCGTCAGCTTCTTGAGCGGAGCCTTCGCCGCCGGCGAGAACGCCGCGGCCAGCCCGTGCACGATGCCGAGACGCTCGATCTTCGGCGCCGGAGGCGCGCCGGCGAGCCGCTTCGTCACGGCGCCGACCAGCTGCGGGTCGTCGAGGAGCCCGAGCGCGGCCCAGGCCCTGCCGCGCGCGTCTTCGCAGGCGTCGCCGGCGGCGATCGTGCGCACAGGCTCCGGGATAGTCGGCGGCTGCAGGACACCCAGCGCCAGCGCCGCGTTCCCCCTCACGACACAGTTGTCGGACGAGAGTTTCGAGCTGACCGGTGCGATCGCGTCGTCGCCGTACTGGCCGAGCGTGAAGACGAGCATCAGCTCCGGGTCGATCGGCAGGGCGTGCTCGACGATCAGCGTGTCTGCGTTCTTGATCTCCAGAATCCTCAGGACCGCGGGGAGGCAGGCGGCGCAGTGCGCCGCCGCCATGTTCGCCGCGGCGTGGAAGGTCCCCGGCGGGTCGGCCGTCACCTTCGCCTTGAGCAGGGCGGCGGCGGCCGGCTCCGGGTGGTCCGGGTCGAGGACTGTCAGCATGTGGGCCAGGTCGACGAGAAGGAAATTGTCGTCCTTCTCGGTCGCGAGCACCTCGACGATCGCCTTCTCCGCCTCTTCGGGATGGTCGTAGAGGACGTCCCAGGCCCGGTCGAGGCGCGCTCCCAGGGCGTCCTTGTCGGCCGCGGACATCCCCTCGAGGTGGACGCCGCGCAGCCGGTTGATCGCGGCGGCGACCGCCGCGTCGGGATCCCGGGACGATGGAGCGCCGGCGGCAGCGGCGTCGAAGAGGAACGCCTGTCCTCCGGAAAGAGACGCCGACAGCATGATGAGAGCCAGGATTCTCAAGGGGACTCCGATCGCGACCCTATGGTAACCCACGGCGACCATCGGCCGGGTCGGTCAGGGAAGGGAGAGGCAGTAGCCGTCGGGATAGGCTGGCGAGGTCATCCCCGGCAGGCCGCCGCAGCCGGCGGGCGGCTGGGGCAAGAGCATGCAGCAGCCGCAGGGGTCGCCGGAGCACTGCAACGACTCCTGGCCCGTCGTCGCAGAAGGGGACAGCGGCCAGGCGGTCAGGTTGCCCTGGCGATCCACCACTTCGATCTTGAAGACGAAGTTCGTGCCGGCCGGCGCCTGGAAGGTCGTCTGGCCCGTCGCGCGACGGATGCAATCGATGAGCAGGGGATCTGCGTACGCGCTCGTGACGCCGAGATTCCGCGTGTAGACGGTGTCGTGTGTGACGAGATCTCCGGAGCTCAGAGCGTAGGTCGCCCCGTGACACTCGCAGGATCCGGAGACGGGGTCCTCCGAGCACTCCTCGGGAAAGTTGGCAACCTGATTGACCCGAAAGAGATTCTGGGAGGCATCGTCGAACAGCACGAGCGAGATCTCCCCGAGGCCGTTCGGATCGGGGAAACTGGCGCTCACCAGCAGGATGTTCTCCTGCTCGGGCGTCGAGTCGGGGTCGGTCGCGCGCACCTGGAACTGCAGCCGGTTGTAGATCCCCTCGAGGAAGATCCCGGGGTCGGCGTGAGTCCCGGGTATCCCGTTCACGCAGAACCAGTCCTCCAGGACGGTCGTGAAATCGCACTGGACGAACTCCTGCTGATTCACCAGGAACGTGACGCTCTGGATCACCGGCGGGTGGCCGAAGATGCGCGGCTCGCACGGGTGCAGGTTGGGGCGCACGGCCCCGCTGCTCGCCTGGCCCATCGAGCTCTCCCCGGTGGAATCGATGCCGGTGACCAGATAGAGGAATCCTTCACCGGGCGGAGGATTGTTGGAATCGAAGAATCCGCCGCTCGCATCGTCCGGGTCGAGACAGGGGCCGTAGTCGTCGGCCGCACCGTTCCCGTCGGCGTCGGCGAGCGCCGAAAGGTTGCCGCGGTAGAGGTTGAACCGGGTGAACGGCCGCTCCTGCTGCCAGAAGACGAGGTTCTGGTCGGGGAGGGTGACGAGGATCAGGTCGTCGTCGAGGTCGCAGTCGTCCCCCTCGCCGTCCCCGTCCAGGTCCTGCTGGAGAGGATTCACGGTGTAGCGGCAATTGTCGCAGGCGTTCGGAACACCGTCGTCGTCCAGGTCGTAGCCGACTCCGTCGTCGTCGACCACACCGTTGCAGTCGTCGTCGATCCCGTTGCACGTATCGTCGGGAAGGGAGCAGTCGGCGAGGGTCGACGCGGCTTCGGCGAAGTCTCCCGCGACGCCCAGGATGGCCATGGCGGCCAGGGCGAACGGGACGAATGCGGGCACGGTGCGCGGGCCACCTTTGACGATGGTCGCCTCCTGTCGGCGGCCGGGTCAGCGGATCGAGGATGTCAGTGAGCCGTGTATACCCTCGGGCGCTTCCGGCTGTCAAGGATGTGTCAGGAGGCGGAGATCAGGGCGATGCCGACGGAGACGATAACGACCCCGGCCCAGCGCGTGGGCGACACCCGCTCGTGCAGCAGGTAACGGGCGGCGAGCGTCGTGACGATGTCGCTCGTGGCGGTCAGGGGGAACACGTAGCTCAAGTCGCGCTGCGACAGGGCCACGAGATACGTGACGAAGGCCACGATCTGCAGCGCTCCGCCGAGCAGGACGAGGGGGGATCGGATGGCGCGGCCGCCGACCTCGTTGAGGACGGCCAGGCGGAGGGAGGACACCTCGCCCGCCTGCTTCATCCCGCGCGTGAGCGCGATGTCCCCGAACGAGAAGCAGAGGACGATGACGCCGACCAGCAGAACCGTGATCACGAGGCCGGCGCCCTCGAAGCGTGGCTCGAAGGGCCGGTCCGGCCGACGAGCAGCACACCGATCGACACGAGTGCTATGCCCGCCCAGCGGACGAGAGAGATCTGTTCGCCGAGCACGAAGTGCCCCAGGAGTGCGCTCACGACGAAGCAGGACGAGATCATCGGCAGGACGTAGCTGAGATCGGCCCACGAGAGGAGCGCCAGGAACAGCGCGAAGAAAATCAGGAGCAGAAGCCCTCCCGCGATGACCGGCAGGCTTGACAGCGCGGTGCCGACAACGGCCCAGAGACCGGGCAGCGTCCAGGCTCCAGGGGGGCCCACCGACTTCATTCCGTAGCTCAGACTGAGATTTCCCGCCCCGTTGGCCAGGATCGCGAGGGCCAGGACGACGAGGGTCTTGAGATCCTGTTGTCGCCTCATAGTCCCACGAGGCCCAGGCTGATCTGGAGCGCCCGATCCACGAGCTTCATGGTGTCGGGACGCAGCCTGCCGAGTCGCTTCACCAGGCGCCGTCTATCGATGGTCCGGACCTGGTTCAGGAGGACCACGGAGGGAACGTTCAGGTTGCCCTCCGGCGGATCGACGCGCACATCAACGGGATAGGCAGGCGTGTCGGATCGCGAAGTGATCGCCGCCACGATGGTGACCGGGCTCCAGCGATTGCCCAGGTCATTCTGGATGATCAGCGCGGGTCGGGTCTTCTTGATCTCGGCGCCCACGGTGGGATCGAATGAGACCAGGTAGACCTCGCCTCTCCTGGGAGGGGCTACTCCTGCTCGTCGTGCCACGCGGACTCGTCCAGGCTGCACCATTCTTCCGCGAGCTTCAGGTCGCGCTCGGCATGGCGGAGCGCCCCCTCCTTGAGAAGGCGGCGGAGTCTTGCCTTCCCGACCGACGCCACGTAGCGATGCACGGCCTCGGAGATGAGGAAGCTCCGGTCTCCCTTCTTCGCGACCCGGTCAATCAGCCGAATCGTCTCTTCCGGCAAGGTGATGTTGATGCGTCGATGCACGGAACTGATGGTACACACCTATGATGTGTATGTCAAACGGTTTGTCAGCCCGCCGGGGGGGCGCGTCCGAAAGAGGGAGCCGCGAGGGGAGACACCTCGCTGAGGATATAATCCGCCCACACATGAGCGGACTCACGTCTCTGCCCCGGCCTGTTCTGAGGCTTGCGGCGATCCTGCTCGCCGCGGCGACCGTCCTCTACAGCGGCCTGTGGATGTACTACATCCGCGTGCAGCCGCGGGTGGTGATCGGCATCGAGTACGACAATCCGCGCGGCCAGGACTCCCTGAGAGTGACCCGCGTCATCGCAGGCAGCGGCGCCGAGGCGGCCGGACTGCGGCCGGGAGACCTCATCAGCGCGGTCGACGGCCGGCCCCTCGAGGCCTACGTCCCCCTTCCGGATACGGTGACCCGCGGCCAGCCGGGGGACGTGGTGCGCCTGACGATCGAGCGGACCGGCGAGCCGATTCCCCTGGTCGTGCCGGTGGTGCTCGGCCCGCCTGCCGGCGAGGGCGGCGAGCGGACGCCGGCGCGGGCCATCGCCACCCAGGCCGTCGGCTCCTTCCCGGTGATGTTCCTCGTCGTCGGGTTCTTCGTCCTGTTCATGCGCCTCCAGGATCGCAACGCCTGGCTGCTGGCGCTTCTGTTCACGAGCTTCATCGCCGTCGCGCCGATCCAGGCGCTGGAGGGGCTCATCCTCCCGCCTCTGCGCGGCTTCGCCGCCGGCTACAAAGTCATCTTCCAGGGGCTGTTCGGGGCCTTCTCCTATTACTTCTGCGCCGTTTTCCCTGTCCCTTCTCCGATCGACAGGCGACTGCCCTGGTTGAAGACGTCGCTCATGGCGGCGGCCGCGGCCCTGGTCGTGCCGCTGGGGATCGCGGCGTACGTGGCCGGCGGCTTCGCCCCCGTCATGCGCGTGGCCGATCGTGTCGGCCCGACGGTCACCGGCGCGACTCTTTCGATTTACTACTTCGGAGCCACGGCGCTCTCCCTCGCGTCGCTGGTGTGGAACGGACTGCGCGCGCCGACTTCAGAGGCGCGACGGCGGACCCGGGTGATCGTCTGGGGGACGGTGGTGGGGGTCCTGCCGTTCATGGTGCTGAACATGGTGGCGGTCGCCGCCAAGCGGTCCCCTTACGGCTACCCGTTCTGGGTGTGGGCACCGACCGTGCTGGCGGTCCTGCTGCTCCCGCTGTCGTTCGCCTACGCCATCATCAAGCACCGGGTCCTGGAGATCCCGCTGCTTCTGAAGCGGGGGGCGCGCTACCTGCTGGTGCAGCGCGGATTCACGCTGCTGCTCATCGTCGCGGGCTCCGCCGTGACGGTTCTCTTCGCCCGCTGGTCCGCGGGAGTCCTGCAGGCCCGCCTGGATCTCGGCGCGGCCGCCGGCACCACCCTCGGCGCCGGATTCGGCATCGCTCTGGTGTGGACGGGGACGCTGTTGCGGACGAGCGTGACGCAGAGGATCGATCGCGCCTTCTTCCGCAGCGCCTACGACGCCCGGCAGATCATGCAGGCGCTGGCCGAGAAGACCTCCGCCGCCACCACCCGCGAGGAGCTGGGGGCGTTCCTGGCCGGCCACATCCGGCAGGCGCTTCATCCCAGCTCGCTGGCGATCTACCTGGAAGACGGCAGCGGCTCGCTCGTGGCGGTGCAGGGCGCGCCGGCGGGGAGCCCGGAGCGGATCGTGCCCACAGGTTCGTCGCAGGACCGTGTGACGGAGGGCGGACGCCGCGTACCGCTGTTCGGACGGGACGGGCGCCAGGCCGGCGTCATCCTCCTGGGAGAGCGTCTCTCCGAGGAGCCGTACTCGAAGGAGGACTGGCGCCTGCTGTCGTCGGTGGCGAGCCAGGCGGCGCTGGCGCTGGAGAACATCCGACTCGCCGGGCAGATCGCCGTGCGCCTGGAAGCCGAGCGACGCGCCACGGTCGAGCTGGAGCTGGCGAAGGAGGTGCAGTTGAAACTCCTGCCACGCCGCGTCCCGCGGCTGCAGACACTCGACTGCGCCGGCCACTGCCTGCAGGCACGCGCCGTCGGGGGCGACTACTACGACTTCCTCGAGCTGGGCGGCGGACAGGTCGGTCTGGTGCTGGCCGACATCGCGGGGAAGGGGATCGCCGGGGCGCTGATGATGGCCAACCTGCAGGCGAACCTGCGCAGCCAGTCCGGGCTGGCGCGCGAGGACCTGCGGGGGATGATGTGCAGGCTGAACCAGGCGATGTGCGACTCGATCGCCGACAGCCGCTACGCCACGCTCTTCTTCGGCTGCTACGACGACGCAACGCGCCGACTGCGCTACACGAACTGCGGGCACAATCCGCCCATTCTGATGCGCGCCGACGGCGGCGTGGAGCGCCTGGCGGCCACGGCCACCATCCTGGGAGCGTTCGACGCGTGGGACTGCGCGGTGGCGGAGACAATACTGGCGCCCGGGGACGCGTTGCTGCTGTACAGCGACGGCATCACCGAGGCGCGGAGCGACCAGGACGTCGAGTTCGGCGAGGCGCGCATCCTGGAGACGCTGCGCAGCCATCGCCAGGCGGAGGCACCGGCGCTCGTGACGGCGATCCTCGAGGCGGTCCGGAAATTCAGCGCCGGCGAGCAGGAGGACGACATTACGCTGGTGGCCGCGCGGTGCAGGTGAACCACGCCGCCTCGGCGTTCCTCGAGTCTTGTGCGAGTCCGCGGTCCCTGGTAGAATGCAGCCACTTCTTCACCTGTCAGGAAACACAGTGGCGGACGTCTCCCAGCGCGCATTCTCGCGGCATGCGTGGTGGCGAAGAAGAGCGCTGTGAGCACAGCAGGTTTCCAAGCTCGGCCGTTCCCGCGTGGGGGGGGAGGGAACAATGAAAAGATCGATAGCCTATCTCGTTGCGGCGTGCGTTGTGGCCATCGTCTTGTTCGTGGCGTGGCGAGCTCACATGAGCGAGAGATTTGTGGTGAGCACGATCACGCAGGTGGTCGACAATATCGTTCACGCCTCAGGGTGGAGCCGAAACCTCGTAACATCCCTCATCATCGTCGGGTCCATCCCATTTTTCTGGGCGGTCGGCCGTCTCGGATGGGAATTCTGGCTACGCGGCGGCCTCTATCCGACATTGGGCCTGTACAAGCGCTGGCCCGGGATAACGATCGTCCTTTCTGTCGCTGCGTACTTTGGTGTGATGGAGTGGGCGTCTCGCTATAACTTGACGGACAAGTACTGTGTGAACACGCCGGAAGGGATCAAAGTCTTCGACGAACCCATGGTCGATCCGACCTACGGAACGAAGGCCACGAAGTGCAGCCGTGAACAAGTTCTCTGGATTCAGTCGTCCAGGTCGAGGATCGCGGTGCCGCACCTGATCCGGATCAAGGATCCGCTGCATTACACATTCTTCGATCCGCGCAACAGCCTGCCCCGGGTGTGGTACTACCGATGGCCGAACGGCGACATCGACTTCTTCGACAGACCGGGATTTCACCCACAGATGGAGGAGGCTCTACGGCCGGTTGATCGAGAATTGGTGAAAGAGCTCTTGTCTCGAGCCGCCCGAGGTCATGACGTCCGACCTCAGAGCGGCCGTGCGCCGTCGCCGCCACCGATTGCAGCCAACGAGCCCATCGCCGCACATTTTCTCGAGGGCCAAACCGAGCCTGCGGTCAACCAGGTCGAGACGCGTGAATTGGATGGGTCGGAAACCGCGTTGCGCCTCGTGGCTGAGGATGGGCCGTTCCACATCGTGCTGAAAAAGTGTCTTCGCTCGGGTGAAGGCCCGATCGAGTGCGCGCTTCGCGTGGAAAACCGCACCGGTGCGGTGGAACCGATCTTGATGAATCCGCTGTATTCCCGGGGCGGACGGGTGTCGTCGTTTTCGGATTCTGCCGGCGCTCAGTACACGGCCGTGACTCATGGGGCGAAAGCCCTGAGTTCGGCGAGCAACATGGATATCCGCCCGGGCTCTCCTCTGGAATGGCAGATCGTGTTTACTAAAGTGCCGAAGGTGGTCAACCACGGCACGGTGAACCTTGTTGCCGATCAAGGCTACCGGGGGCGGCAGCTCAACTTCGTGTTCCGGGATGTTCCGGTTGGAGAGTAGGCTGCCAGACCGATGAGCGGGGCGGGCCAAGCATTCCACCGGACTTGGAAGGGGCGATTGTCGGCGCTCGCGAAGACGCTCAACAGGCCCCTCCTGATCGCCGCGGTGTTTTCGATCCTTTACATTATCTTTGGGGACTCCTTCCTCGTCCTGCGGCGTGTCCTTGAATTACTGCGGGCGGAGGTGCCGGTGTCGCTGGACGCGGTACTTGCGAGCGGCAGCAGCGCGCTCCGGATCATACCGCGTCACGGCGGCGACGTGCCGCTGACCCTCGTTGACATCGACGAGGCTCTTTACGCGTCCTGGGGGCGGCCCTGCATCACACCGCGCGATCGTCTCCGAGACCTGGTGCAGTCCGTCGCCGCACGCCATCCCGCCGCCATCGTCGTCGACATCGACCTGAGCTGTATGGGCAGCGACCGGGGCCTCGAGGCGTATCTCAAGAGCTATCGCGGGACGGCGCCGCTCATCCTGGTCCGTGGGATGCACGTCGAACCCGACCCCGGCGATGCCGTCCGCTTGCGGGTCAAGATGGATCCCACGCCGTACGACGATGCCGTCGCGGCCAACCCGCGCATTTCGTGGGGGCACGCGCTCTACCTGACGGACGAGGACGGTACCGTGCGCCGCTGGCGGGAATCGTGGGAGGCGTGCACAGGCTCCGGCACGGTGACGATCCCCGCCGTACCCTTGCGGATTCTCGCGATGCTGCCACAAACTCCCGGCGCAGCCCAACGGCCTCGGTTGCTTGCGCACCGTGGCGACTGCGGGCTGGAGACGCAATCCTCCCCTGAACACCTCGTCGTGCTCGGCCCAAGAATCATCGGCCAGGCGCGCGTGATATCCGATACCGGCACGCCGCGGGTCATCCCGGCTCGACAAATTCTCAACTCCTCCTACGCCGTGGAGGGAGGGGGATATTTCGCGCTCGAGGGTCAAGTCGTCATAATCGGCGCCTCACATTCCGGATCGGGCGACTATTGGCGGACAGCCCTGGGATACCTGCCTGGCATGGAGCTCCTCGCGCATACTGCGCGGTTCGCGCCGATACTGTTGACCCAGGCGGAGACGGGCGAATGGGTGCACCGCCTTTTTGTGTTCCTGGTGTTCTGGGGATTCGTGCTCCTATTCCACACCTTCCGTTCTTTCTGGGCCTTCCTGCTGGCCTTGCTCACGATCGTTGGATGGATCCTGATCATGGTCGGCGGATATGGCCGATACGAGGTGTTCGGATCGATCGAGTCCGCGATCTGGCTGTTCGTCATGTACGAGCCGGTGATCGTCATCACGCGCGTCCTGTGCGCCGCCGGTGACGATGAGGGGAAACACTGGTCATGCGTGATATTTCTGTCGGATCATCTGCGCGCGTGCTGCAAGAAGGCAATGGAACGGGGCCGATGAACGTCATCCAGAGCATCTTCTCGTCCATCGTCACCGCGGCGATCGTCTGCAGCGTCCCGACCTCGACCGCCGCCGCCCCGGCAGGATCCGATGCCGGTCTGGTGGTCGACTACGCGCCATCGCGCGCGTCGCACGTGATCATCCACCGGGGTTCGACCACGGAGACGCCGATCCGGCTGGGCACGGTCGTGCAGGCGAACGACCTCCTGAAGCTGCGCGTCGCCGGCCATGTGACGATTCAGCTGTGGGACGGGACGCAAAAGGAAATCGAAGGGCCGGGGGAGTGGCGCGTGCCGGAGGGCCAACGACCGGGGGCCATAGTGCTCTACCTGCACAGCCTCGCGGGACTGCTCGGAAAACAGGCCGACATCGCGGCGAGCGCCGTCTCGCGGGGGCCGGAAGACTGCGATTCAAAGCAGGCGAGCGCACCGATCCGGGTTCCGATCCTGCGGGAGCATTCGCGAGTCAGCGCAGGGACCCAGACTCTGGCGATCGGTTGGTTCGGTGGGTGTCCCCCCTACTCCGTTTCGCTTTCGTCCGGGGCGGCGGTCGCCGGCCACGCCGAAGGCTTGACGAAACGGCAGCAGACGTTCAGGGAGCTGAACCTCGAGCCGGGCGCCTACACGCTGCGCATCCAGGATGGCTTCGGGACCAGCGCGACATACGCCCTCGAGGTCGTCGCCGCCGGCCCGACCGTGCCGGGCGAGCTGGCGGCCGACCGGACCTCGGCGGACGTGATCGCCCGGTCGGTGTGGCTGTCGGAACTAGAGGGGGGCGCGTGGCGGCTCGAGAGCGTAAAAACCCTGCGCCCGCTCTTCGCCAGGAAGGACAAAATCGCCGCCCGGCTCGCCGATTATTTGTTGTCGAGCAGCGACACACCGACAGCGCCGTCGCCAACGATGACGAAGGGGCCCCAGTAGAACGGGTGCGCCTGCAGATCGTCGTCCTGCCCCTGCTGCCTCACCTTCGCGATGGCCCGTTGCAGACTCAGGGCGAGCGGAAGACGATCCTGCTTGAGGCCCTGGGCCAGGCCTACGCTCAGGTCCGCGGCCGCGCCGGTTGCCACTGGCCAGTGACTCACCATCAGCGCACGCGCTCCGGCGGTGAAGAAGGCCTGCGAGAGACCCGTGAACGCCTCGGCGCTCGGGCGGCCGTCGCTGGTCGCCGAATTGCACGCCGACAGGATGACGAGGTCCGCGTCGAGCTTCATGGCCGCGATCTGTCGCGATGTCAAGAGTCCCTCGCGCGGGTCCTTCGCCCCGGGCGGTGGGGCGAGCAACAGGGTCGGTTCGTCGACACCCTGGACCTCGGTCGAGGTGAACCCGTGCGTCGCGAACGCGATGATCTGGTAGTCCGAGGGTCGTGCGTCCCTCAGATGCTGAAAGCTGGCCTCCGCCCCGAGCCAGATCGTGGAGCGGCTTTCCCCCAGCGTCGTGGCCAGAGAGCGCAGCTCATCGGCCGCATCCGGGAGAGTCGACAGATCGGCCAGCGACTTACCGTTATTCCCTCCGGAGAAATCGAACACGCGCCCGCCGGCGGCCTCCCGCTCCTCGTCCTTCGACAACATCGGGGCCCCCAGCCCGAGGAATGCCTTCGATTGAATTCCCTGCGGCCGCGCTTGCCGATGCAGACGCAAGAGGGACAAGTCCGCGAGAACTGAGACAGGGAAGAGATCCGCGACAAATCGCGTCTGGGTGAATTGGCGGGCGGTCGTCATGCGCGCGAGACTCGGCTTCTCCGTCACGAGTATGGCCGGCGGGACGGAGGCGAGCGAGTCATGACCGTACCACAGGACGTGGGTGGCGCCTTTGAGGACCTCCGGCATCGACCCGAAGGTGAGCCTGTACAGCTCGTAAGCGGCCGCGGCGTCGAACGGAGGGACCTTGATCTGACCGCCTGAGCCTTGCCCGACGAGACTCTGGCGCAGATCGTGAACGAGGTGCCGCACCTCGGCGGGTCGGATCGGCTGTCGCTTCATCGCCGACGTGTTCCGAGTCAGTCCCCAGACGTAGAGACCATCCTTCGCCACCAATGTCGCGATCAGCGCCTCTCCTGGACGCAGCAGCTGTTGAAACTCTCGAAGCGCCATGGGCCGCGGGGTGATCAACAGGTCGAGCGCGGGCGCTTCGCGACGCACGAAGGCCACGTACTGACCGAAGGCCTGAGTCGTCTCGTTGAAGAACACATCCATGGCAAAGAAGGCGTGCCAGATATCCTCGTTCTTGGGCAGAGATCCGGGCGCCACCGCCAGATGCTGGTTCCAGATGTTTCGGAGCCAGACCGAGTTCTGCGTCGACATCGTGAAGAACCTCTCCACGTCGAAGCGTTGCTTGGGATCGATCGCCGCCGTCTGCAGCGCGGCCGAGACGGTCGCCAGGGTCAGGCGACCGTATGACCGCAGCTGCGTCAACCGGAAGCTGCGATCCTGGATCTCGCCTCGGAACTCGGGCAGTGCCTGGTAGAGACGCGCGTAATTGGCCAGCAGCCCGTCGATCTTGTCGGCCGCGACGATCTGCTCACGCGCGTCGGACACGAACATGTTCTGCGCCTGCGCGAGCACCTCGTCGTAGAGCCCGCGGTAGGTGCCCGTGTACCAGCGTTTCGCGATAGCGGGGCTCTTCGCAACGACGATATCGAAGCTCTGCGTCCCCGTCTTTCCACTCACCGGATCCGGGATATCGTCATCCTGCCGGTCGAACTCCACCAGTGCCTGGCGCAGAAACGGGATAGAGTGCCGGACCGGCTTCTCGTCGAGCGCCGCAGCCCGCGCGGCGATCGATTGTCGCGTCGCCTCGTCGTGATGGCCCTCGCCCGTCGCGCGAAAGGCGAGCCTCAGCCGCACCGCAAACTCGTTTTCGGTATCGATGAACGTCGAGGGCAGGGGGTAGAGCTCGAGGAAGGCCTTGGTCAGAGAGGCCGCCTCGGATCGACCGCTCAGCTTCTCCAGACCGTCGTACAGGGCCGGATAGACCCGCCACGCCGCCTCACGCTTTGCGTCGGGGCCGGCGATCTTTATGGAAAGCGCTCCGGCACCGTTCGCCTGGTCCGGCTTACCGAGCACGAGGAGCCCCCGGGCCGCCGCGCTGTAGAGCCGGCTGGCCCGATCGCCGTCGACCGGCTCCAGCGCCTTCGCCCGCTCGGCGACGACGGCGATGAGATGGTCGATCCCCGCAGCCGTGTCTGGACCGTGAGACAGCTCGCGCATCGCAAGAATAACAGGCCAGTCTTCCACCGACGCTTCGGCTGGCGAGGCGCGATAACGAGCAGCGAGGTCATCGGCAAGACGAACGGCATCCGCCGGGTCACCGCTCTCGATCGCCGAGCTGATGAGCCACGTGCGCGCGCACAGACTGATCTGCCTGAGGAGACGCCCCTGCGCATCCGGGTCGGACTGCGCCGAGATGCCGATCGTCAGGTAGAGCTGGGTGCGAAGGGCCTGGTCGTTCGTCCGGTCGGCGGACCAGGCCAGAGCCGCAAGCGAAGTCAGGTACCGGAGTTTCGCCTGGTGCGCGTCCTTTGGAGGGTTGCGGAAGTAGGAGGCCACCACAGCACTCGCGGCCCGGCGCGGGATGAGCGCGGCCCCCAACTCGGCACGCTCCGCATCCGTGGCAACGATCGTGCACGTCATCTCGTCCTGCGCCTGCTCGATCCACGTCGGCTCGGCCGTCCCGTACGCCAGGAACAGCATCAGAACGAACGTCGCGACGCCCTTGAGTAGAGGGATTCCTGCTCTCACGGTCGCGCGGGCTCCGTTCAGGTGCCCACGACTCTGAAGACGCTGGCGCGCGCCGCGATGCCGAGCGCGGAGTCATGCGTTGCGAACGTCAGGTCGGAGGTGGAGGATTCACGCCACAGCATCGCCGTGGCGAGGTGGATGGCGTCGAGCGTCCCGATCGGCGTGGGGAGGGGTAATGAAGCCCGCGCCAGGATGGGGCGCGTGGCCTCGACGACCTCGATCTCCTCGAGCAGCCGGTACACCGCCTCGCGACGCCTCGACAGCTCGTGGTCGGAGATCGCACCGCGCAGACGGAGACGATCGAGAGTCCGCAGACACTCGACCTCCACGAGGGCGCTGGCGACACCTTCGCGGATGCCACGCCATTCCTTGAACTTGCCCTTCTGCCCCAGCACGACCCGCAGGAGCACGGACGAGTCGAGGTAGGCGATCAACGATCGACCTGTCTTTCCTCGAGGAGGAGAGCAACGGCGTCGACGTCGAGCTTCAGCGGGGGAGGCAGCCGGACGTCCTGAAGCGTGGGAACATGCCGCAAGGGCTTGCGGACCCTCAGCGGCTCGGACTCGGCGCCGTAGGGCAGCAGTCGCGCGACGGGAGTCTCGCGATCCATTACCGTGTAGGTCTCGCCGCGCCGGACTTGGCGCAAGTGCTCGCTCAGGCGCGCCTTGAGGGCGGCAATCTTGACCTTCTTCATGACCACAAGATAGTCACATCTGGTCACGAGGTCAAGAGGGAGTGAAAGGAACAGAGGGAGTGAAAGGAACTAGACTTGGCCGCTTCGCGACGCCCGTGCGGCCGGGCACCTCGAAGCGATGGCTTACTCCACACGACGGTCGCTCAAGGAGCGGAATCGACTCACCTGGCGCAGCGCCGCGAATGAGGGCGGCTGTCTCTAGGTGATCCAGTCGCCCACCGTCTCGAGCTCCCACTCCGAGCCCGTGCGGCGCAGCCGCAGCGAGCCGCCGACCCAGGAGGCGTCCCAGACGACGAAGCCGCGGCGCTGCTCGTGGTCGAGGACGAACAGGGGAAGGCGGCAGGCGAAGATCGGGCCGAACTTCTTCTCGGCCAGGGCGAGCTCGTCGGCGATCAGGACGACCGCGCGCATCGAGGTGACGAGCGAGCGGAAGTCCCGCCGGTCGGCGACCAGGAAGGTCGTCCGCTCGTCGGTCAGCGTGGCCCGCCGCGCGCGGGCCATGAGGTCGTCCAGCGTGTCTCCGGGCGCCGGGATCTCGTGGATGATGGCCATCGACTTCATGCCGGAGATCCGGTTGAGGACGGCGCCGAGCGCCCTGGCGCGGTCGTCCATCACCGCGGTCCAGATCACTTGAGGGAGCGAATCGTTCCCGTCGAGCAGGCCGTCCGCGTCGGTGTCGGGATTCAGCGGGTCGGTGACGAGCCTCTCTTCGGCGAGGTCGGTCAGGCCGTCGGCGTCGCTGTCGCGCTCGAGCTCCGCGAAGGGAATCTGCAGCAGCAGCCCGTCCTGCACGCGCTTCGCACGCAGGCCGATGGGCGGGAAGGTGATGGAGGACGCGTCCAGCTCCTCGACCTTCACCTCGACTTGAAGATGGTCGTCGGCCAGGAGGGGAGCGTTCGACAGACGCCTTACCACGTAGGGGGACTGGATGCGCAGCCCCGTGTAGATCGGCGTGCCCCACGTCCGGCCGCCGTCGTGCGAGCGGATCACCCAGTAGACGCCGCGCGAGATCCCACCGACCGGGTCGAAGTCCTGCGAAGCGCCGATGGCCACCGCCTCGTCCCCATGGCGCTCCGCCCGGATCGGCGCGAACCGACTACGCTGCTCTGGCACCCTTGCTGCTATTGCACCCGCGGTGCATGGGATTTGCGTTCCTTAGACTGGTCTGCCCACCCCTGGCCCACGCCTTGACGTGGTCTACGGTGAACTCACGCCATGTCAGGTACTTGCCGCATCGAACACACTTCTTCTTCTCGTCGTTGTGCCAGATAATGCGCCGTTGCTCGGGAGAGAAAGTCCTGTTGGCGTCTTTGCGCTCGAAGAGAGTCCAAAGAAGGCCCTTAAGAATTTCCCTTCGCCGTTCGCGATTGGCACTGCTGTCCGTGTCGCCTTGGACGGTAAGGAGATAGTCGGAAAAAATCCGCTGGCCGGTGCGGGCCGGCTTGGCCCTTCGAAGTTGATCGCGCAGCTCGTCCACTCCTGTTGAGAGTCGCTTGAGCAACTCGAAGGCAATACGATTGCGCCGACGTTCTGTCAAGATAAAACCGGCTTGCTCCATCTCCCAAATAAGAAGGATAAGCGAGTAGAATTCAGCGCTGTTCCTGAAGCGGACTTGCTTGAGGTTTGGGAACATCCGCCGAACGAGGTTCATGCTGCGCGTGAATTCTCTGGACAGCTTCCCTAGCGTATGGGCATTAACGGTGTCGTTACCAATTGCGCGGTCAAGCGACGTCTTCTTGTTGATTGGGCCGCCGTTGTTGATCGACATGAGGAGCTCGGCAAAGAGCTCGGTTCCCTTCATTCGGTCGATCTGGGCTGCTGAAAGAATTCGGGTGTCCTCTAAGTAACGGCGGAAGCGTATTACCAATCGATCAGCCTCCCGAAGAAAGGGACTCGTGTAATACTTGGCGTGTCGCCTCTCTCCGGACGTCAATCGCTTCCCCGTGGAGTTGATCTTAACGAAAAGGTCGATGATTTGGTTTAGCTCGCCCGTGACTTCGACCGTCTGGAGCTTGTAGGACACCAAGGCAGCTTGTTGTTCGCTGAACGATCGCTTGAGTGTGGACCAGTCGTACCAGTCACGTCCGTTCCCGAGATCGAGTTTCACCTCGAACCAGTCGCGTTTGAACCGTCCGACTTTGGTAAACATGAATATGGTCTCGAGCCGTTGCTTCCCGTCAATCACGTCGTAAACGGGACCTCCGTTGCGGTCGCGACGATAAAGGAAAACGCTCGGCACTGGGTAACCGCCGACGATCGATTCGATCAGTCGTCTTCTATCGGTCAGCGTCCAGACGGATCGACGCTGGAAACCTGGCTCCAGGTTGATCTGGCGGCTCCGAAACATTAGGGTAAGCTCGTTAATGGTGTGCTCGCCGAATGTTGGTACAAGACTCATAGAAAACGCACCTCCTGGCTATCCGGCTTATAGTTGGGCTTCATTCTACCCGTACGACTTCAGAAAGCCCGAGTTCCTGAAGTATCTGCCGGAGCTCTGCTGCGAGGCTCCCTGCTCCGTCTGCCTTCACTGTCACTGAAAAGTCCAAACCGATCTTGAGATCTGACCCGGAGCGCAGTTTCGGGAGGATCTTCGTTCCGAGGCGGTTCCATATCTCTGAAGGAACGGTGCCCACAAGTCGAAGTGTCCTGGTCTGCACGACGGGCCCTGTGTCTGGTCCCGTCGTCGGGCCGCGCAGGGGCACGGGAATCGGTTCGGGACCAGGCTGGGGACTCGGTCCTGACACGGGCTGGGGTGGAGCACCCGATACGAGCGCCTCCGCCGAGGCCTTTCTCAGCAAGTATACGTCGGACTCGAAGGCAACCTCGTCGGGCGATACCATCTCCTGGAACCACATCCTCTCGTAAGTCCCGGTGGGTTTCGGACCCGACGCGAGTCCGAAGTCACCCCGGATGACGAACTCGACGACCTTGGTTTTTAGGACCGCATCCGGATCGACCAGCCTCGTGAGCGAGCCATTGAGGAAGCTCTGCCGCAGGCTCGCGAGTGGCCACGCCCCGGAATCCTTCAAGGCAGGCGGCCAGTTGCGCTCGATGTAGCTGGCGCCGACGGACTCATTGAGGAGCGCTCCAGACTTAAGGGCGAGAATGACACGACCACATAGGGTTTCACCGCTTGAAGAGTGGCCTGCGCCAAGGTCGATCACTTTTAGTCCCTCATCCTCGTGACCGTCCGCGAGGACTGCGTAGCGATAATCGCCCCAGACTCCATCTTTGGCGGCCTCCTCGGACTCCTTCACCCTGGACTGGAGCTCTGCCCGATCGCTCTTGTCGAACTCACCGCCGAGCGTCCCCTCGGCGACCTCCCGCGCCACCCGCCTCCATGCAAGACAGATCTCGACTTTCTCGCGCAGGTCGCGGCCCGGCTTCTTTAGGCACCAGACGAGCGCGCCCGGGTAGAGCCGCGGGGACTTGCCACGCTGGCGGGTCCACTCGGCGATCTGCGCGCGCTGCGAGCCGCCGCCGGACCACTCCACCTCGGGATCGGCCACCACCAGCGTGAGTCTCGGCGTGTCCGGGATCTCGGCCCCATCGTGCGGGAAGGGCACGACGGGGATGCTCGCCCCGCGCCGGAACTCGTCCTCGACGAGCTTGCGTAGGGTGGGCTTGACTTCGGTCTCCTCGTCGAGCGACGCGCGCCGGTCGCTCACCACCTTCTTCATCGTGGGCTGGTAGCCCATGCGGAAGCCGTCCGAGCCTGCCTTGCGGATGAAATAAGACCGGCCCTCCAGTGCGAGGGCGGCATTATCGATGGATGTTGTGTCGAGCTCGGGCTCGCCGAGGGCAAAGCGCAGCTCGGGAAGGTGCGCGACCTTGTCGGTCTGCCCGCCCGACGACTCGAAGAGGATCGCGGTGCCGACGCGCCGGTGGATCTCTCGCAGCGGTCCTTTGGTGTCAGCGTCGAGCGCCTTGCTGTGCGCCTGCTCACCGGCGATGTCGGTGTCGATCGCCGCGACAAGCCGCGACTCACCGAGCTGGCCCAGCACCACACTTCGGAACCCGGGTTCGGAGAGCGGCGCCGACCCGAGCGTGAGGAGCGGTTCGGTGCGCGCCTTGCGGAAGGCGTCCTGAGCGGCGATCGAGATCCACTGGGCCAGCATCGCCAGCGTGCCGCGCGTTTGCTGGTACTGCGGCAGCGCCTGCCACTTGCGCTGGAAGACCGATAGCGTCGCCGGATGAAACGGGTAGCAGGCCTCGAAACGGCCGCGCAGATACTCGCGCGCCTTGGCCTCGGTCGCGGCGGAGTCCACCGCGGTCCACTCCGGTGGGAGCTGGGCGCGCCGCTCGAAACACCAGTCGCCGAAGGCCCACGCGACGCTTTTGCGGATCTTCTCTCTCCCCAGGTCCTCGAAAAGACGGCGCCGGACGACCTCGCTGATCTCGGTCTCGTCGTTTGCGATCAGATCCTTGGCGACGCGCCGCACGACTTTGGAGATCCGGTCCTGCCACTCCATGTCCCAGTCGGTCATCTCGACCTGGCTGCGGGGGAGGCTGATCACCGTCGCGCCGTGCGTGGTGCCGGTCGTGGCGACAGTCAGGTTCTGGATGAAGGCGTGGAACGAATCGGCGCTTGCCCGGTGGCGGTTCAGGAAGTTGAGCACCTCGTCGAAGAGCAGGAGCACCGGCGCGCCGGCCGCTTGGAAGACTCGTGCGATCGCCTCGGTTCCGGGTGGTGTGGTCCGTGCCGCCGGGCCGAGCGCCTCGACGCCCTTGTCACCCGAGAGCTGGCGGGCGATGTCGATCCACGGCGTCTCGCGGCCAGGCTGCGGGTCCCAGGCATTGCCCACGAAGACGGCGACCCGTGCCTCCGGGACCGAGGAGAGCGCGGCCTCCCGCAACAGGGCAGCGACGCCAGTGAACCCGCCTGCCTTCTTCCCATTCTTGGCGAGATGGTAGAGAGCGGTGAGCGTGTGCGTCTTGCCGCCGCCGAACTGGGTGATGAGCGTGAGGACCGGTGCGGTGTTCTCGGTCTTGCCCGAGAGCCGGCGCAACACCATGCCGGCATGCTCGCGCAGCGCCCGCGTGAAGCAGGTGCGGGCAAAGAATTGCTCGGGATCGCGATAGTCCACCGGCGCCGTCCCGGCCACGATCTGCTCGAGGGCGATGGCGAACTCGTCCGGGTTGAACGAGCGGCCTTCGCGGACTTCCTTGCGAGGGGTGGCAACCTTGTACCAGGGTTCCATTAGATGCCCTCTACATGAGGCAGCCAGCCCGGCGGTGGCCATATGGGTATTGGGATACTTGCCGCTCTCAGGAGGAGCTCGACGGCCCGAACCATTCGACGAAAGCTCCTCGACCGACTGTACGCTTGCGCCATGTCAAACAACGCGGTCAACGCTGGTTGGTCAACGGTCGGATGGTAGGCTCTACTGGGTTCCATGCATATTTCGAGTTCTCCCTTAGCGTCCCTGGGCTCTTCTGGATCGGGATGTGCCTCTGCCTCGCGCCGAATACCCCGGATGCCGCGCAATGACTCCAGAGAAGCAAGAAACCAAGCCTCGTACTCCCGGTGCGCCAGGACCACTGCACAGGGGACTCTCCCTGCGGCGGCCTCTGCCCAGCCCTGCAAAACGGGACCAAGTGTCTTGGGACAGTCAGAGTTCCCGTCGAGGATGATCAGAACAGCACCGCATTCGGGCCTGAGCAGAGCGAACCGGACCATCCTCGTCAGCACTTCCTCTCTGACGAGCTGGTTTCTCGGCCGCTTGATCGGTTTGCCAACTTGTACTCCTGTCACTGCTCCTTCAGCAAGCAAGCGCCGGAGAAGTGCCGGCACCGCCTCCATCTCACCATCGCCCTCCACGATCGGTTGAATGGTCATTCAACTCTCTCGAACAACTCTTGCTGCGAGATCGCTTCGTCGAACAAGGGCTGGGGATCCAGTGCGTTCGAGCGAAGAAGCTCTCCGGCGCCCATCAGATGTTCCTGGATGGCCCGGCGGGAAGCATCGGAGAGGGCGGCAACACGAGTGGCTCCCTCGCTCCAGTCGACCACCCGGATCTGGCTGTCGCGGATCCACTTTTGGTCCAGAACATCGGGGCTGTGCGTCGTGATAACAACTTGCATTCGCCTCGTTGCCCCCTTCAAGAGATCGAGCACGGCTCCGAGCGCGCCGGGATGAATTGTCGCTTCGGGTTCCTCGATCGCTAGAAGCGCGGGGGAGGGCCTCTGAAAGACTGCGGCAAGAAGCCCCAGGGCTCGCAGAGTTCCATCGGACATATTGAAAGCCTCGAAGCGGAGCATCTTCGTCTGGCTTCCCGTCTTGGGCTCTCCAACACTAATGTTTCTTCTCGAGTGCGAGCCTTGTTCCCACTCCTGCGTGAACTCGAGAGACAGCTTGTTGCCGTGCTTCTTGGCGTGCACGCTTTTCGTGTTCGGAACGATTAATGCCAGAATCTCGCAGATCCGGGCCGCGTCCTCCGGCGACTGTCGCTCGATCTCCTTCAGCACGCTGCCGGCATTGCTTCCATCGGGCTTCAAAGTCACCCCGCTGTCAGGGTCCTGCATCTCCCGCAGCTTCTGCGGCTCGATGGAATAGACGCGGAGCGCGCTCAAGGCTCGCAGGACGGGGGCAAAACCAGCGTGACCCCCGACGACCGGTAGAGCAAGGGCTGACGGGTCTATGCGAGGGCGAAGTCCCTCCGCGCTCGACGAGAACTTCTTGCCCTGACGCTCGAACCACTCCCGCCCCCCATCTCGAGAGTGGATCAGGCACTGCTCGCGGTCTACCTCGAACCCATAATCCGGAAGAGCCTTGACTTCGAACGCGTACCGTCCCGTTGTGGCAGTTCCATCGAGCGCCCCGAAAACCACCGCCAGCCCGAGATTTGGCGGAAAGCTCTTGCCAGAGGTCTTGTTCCGGACGGCGGCGATGCCGCCGCGCCGATCGAAGACCGCCCGCAAAGGGAGGGACATAGCCTCGGAGAGAAAGGCGAACACATCCACAAGATTGCTCTTGCCCGAGCCGTTCCTCCCGACCAGAAAGGTCGGGTTGTCGAGATCGATCCGGGCCGAGGGGAGGCTGCGGAATCGTTTAACGATCAGAGTCTTGATGGTCGTGTTCATCATTCACCTCGGCACCACCAGCAGCATAGCATCGAGCAAACGCTTCTCTTCGCTGCCCTTCGGGTAGAGAGCCGAGAGCGCGTTCGCCAGGCGTAGGAAATCGGGACCGCGCTCCTGCTCGGCCTTGAGCAAGGCGCGCAGTGCGTTGGTGCGGCCGCCGGCCTGGAGGAGCATCGCTGCATGGACACGGTCGAGGGTCGTGGCCTCGCGGGCGGCGGCCAGGCTCTCGTCCGACACGTCGACGCCAGCTCCCTTCCCGCGGCCTCGGCCACGCCCGCGGATCGTGGGAGCCGCACCGGCCTGGATGTCAGGGAACAGCATCCCCTGGAGCGGGTTGGGCGTCGTCGACTCTTGCTCGAGCCGCGCAGCAACGGCCTGCGCGCCGTCCTCGCCGAAGAGCTGCTTCGCCCGCTCGGCGATCGGCAGCAGGCGCACGACGCCCTTCTTCGTCTCGATAACCCGGCCTTCCCACTTGGGGAGCTCGATGCCGAGTGGCTGCGCGAAGCGGCGCACGACGTCGAAGACAAGCGTGAAGCCCTTGGCCTTGCCGCCGGAGGAGCCCTCTTCTTCGTCGTGTTCGTCGGACGGTTCCTCGTCCTCGCCCTCGTCGTTTGCGTCGTCCGCCGTCTCGCCATCCGTGCTCTGGAGCGTCCACAGGAAGAGCGCCGTGAGCCGCGCGTCCTCCTCGACGGCTCCGGCGGCGCCGTTGCGGGTCTTGGCCTCGGCGGTGCCGAGCACTTGTGCGAGGGCGCTACGGCCAACGACCTCCCAGACCTTCTCCAGGTACTCGGCGAGTGCCACCTCGCGACCGTCGGCGGTCTCGACCCTCGTATAGCGGCTGAAGATCTCGAGCGCCGGCCCGATGCAGGCGAAGACGAGGTCGGCGCCGCGGACCCCTTCGCCCTGAAGGCGTTCCATCCAGTCGGCGACGCGGGTCGGCAGTTTGCGCAGCACGTCGGCCCAGTCACCGACGCCGGCATCCACGGGGCGGGGGCGGCAGATGAGGTGGACGCTGGTGGCGAGGGCGGCAGACTCCTGTGCGCGCAGTCGCCCGGGGCGCTCCGTGGCGATGGGCCACGAGCCGGTAATCGTCCAGCCGCCCCGAATCATCCCGGAGAGGAGAGCTTCCCAGCCTTCTGTCGTCTTGTGGGCAAAAACCACGGAGCCCACGCCGTCCTCTCGCAGTACCCGTCGGCCCTCGGCGAAGGCACGGGCCATCGTCTCCTCGAACCACGCGCGGTCCTTCGGCCGACCGTTGTCTCGTTTCGTCTCGTCCTGCACGGCCTCGCGCCGTTTGGGCGAAAGTGGGTTCGCCGGATCGAACGGATCCCGCAAGACTGCTCGTCCCGGTAGCGCGCGCTTCAGCCAGACGAGGAAGAAGTCCGAGAGGTCGGCGTACGGGACCGCATCGTAATAGGGCGGGTCGGTGAACCAGACGGTTGCGGTCTGGTCGGGGAGTGGGTGATCGGTAGCGTCAGCGAGTTGAACTTGCCCCGCAAGAGAGCCAGGCCAAACCTCTAACACCTTTCGGACTAGATCGACACCGCTGCCGAAATTACCGGTGGAGCTCGAGAATATCGGCACCTCTGCGAAGTCCCAGACGATTGGGAGCGCCTGACGCCCGAAGACGTGCTCAATCTTCTCGCCGATCCGATTCCACACGGCGAGCGATGCGTTCTTGTCCGCAAGTCTCGAAAGAGAAGACGCCATTGCCTCAACAACGTCTCCGTCCTCTCGGGCCATCCGCAGCGCCAGCGTCACGAGCGCCACCTTCTGCCGCGCCGTGAAAAGATCCCCCCACTGGAGCATGCCGTACCGCTGCACGCGAAAGCCCAACGTCCCGATCGGCGGCAGCGGCTCATTCGGCACCGGACAGAGGCCCTCCTTCCCACCACGCTCCCACTCACCAAGGATCGCCGCGAGGCGCTCTTGCGCCTTCCGGACGGCCCCGTAGTCGCGCTCGGCGGGCAGACGGTAGTGCCGGCCCTGCTCGTCGGCCTTGAGCGTGACGACAGTCAGCATCCGCGCCCCGCCCGTACGCCGGCTCTTCGCGTCGAAGATTACATCGGCGCCGCCACGCTCCGCCGCGAGCTGCGCCCTCACGCGCTCGGGCGGGAGCACCGCACCGCAGGCAAGGCAAGTGGCCTTCGCCCGCGTCACCGTGCCGCCGAGCACGTCTTTCTCCGCCTTCGGCTCGAAGACCTCGAACTCGACGCGCGGCGGCTCGCCCGCGGGCCGAACGACGCGATGCTTGAGCGCCCGCCTGCGATTCGCCTTCTTGCAGAGCCAGAGCGAACGCGCGAGTGGGATCTCCGCACCGCAGTGCGGCGACTCGCAGCGCACGGTCCGCGCCCAAAGGTAGGCGATCGGCGTCGCGCTGTCCGGGTCCTTCGGATAGAGGTCGGCCAGATCCTTCTCCGCCTGCCGCTTGATCTCCGCCCCGGAGCGGCGCAGATCCTCCGCGAGCTTCGGGCCGTGGCGCGGGATGTCCTCGAGCATCACCTTGAGGATCAGGCAGGCGACGGGGTTCAGGTCGCTCGCGAACGCCTCGCACCCGAGCCGCAGCGCCTCGAGCGGGATCGAGCCGCCCCCCGCGAATGGGTCCACGACCAGCGGCGGCTCCTCGCCGTGCGCCGCCTTCACCAGCGCCCGGCTCACCTCGAGATAGGTGCGTTGCGCCGCGTTATCCCAGTTCGCGAAGTCTGCGATGAACTTGAGCAGCGCCTTGCGCAGATCCTGGTCCGTGGTGCCCGGATTGCAGCCGCCCACCTGTGGCAAGAGCTTCCGCGCCTTCGCCTTGAACTCCGTCGGGCACAGCGGATCACACGGGTCCGGCCACAGTAGCGCGAGCAGCACAGCCCGGCTCGATGCGAGCGGCCGCCGCGCCCACCACAGGTGCAGCGTGCTCGGATGCCCGTGCCGGATCGACTTCTCCCGCGCTGCGTGCCGCGACACCTCGGCGATCGGGAAGTCCACCTCCGCCAGGCGCTTGCAGTCCTTGGCGATCATCTATCTTCCAGTCCTCATCGTCGTTCGTTCCCTCAACGTGCGATTTGGCTTGAAGGCAGGTTCAGGTAGCCCGAGCAGAGCCAGCACGGGGTCAGTGCGGGCCCTATTCTCGTCGCCATGGACCAACACCATGCAATTTCGTCTACTGCGAGTGACCGCATTGTAGAGCAGACGTCTTCGCTGAGCGACGTCCGAGGGAACCTTGTAGGGCCACAAGACGAAGACGTTGTCGAACTCCCGGTTCTTTGCGCCATGTACCGTGGTCACCGTTCTGCTCGATGAGGGCGACCAGTAGGCCCGTTGCTGGTGAACGGTCATATCCACGTGCCGAGCCACGAGCCTGTGCGGGATGACGTCGATGCCTCGGAGCCGCGCAAAACGCTGAACGCGATTCAGGACGTTCGTGGCAACCCCATCAAGCGGCCCAGAAGGCGTTTGCCAACTGCCATCCGAGTCAGGCGTGGCCGTCGCCAGTCCGAGACTGGTGGCAGTACGACCTTGCTCTTCCTCAGCGGAGCGCTCTACTTGCCACCGGATCGGGGCGAGGTTCTTCTTCCGAAGCTGGGTTGTGCAGGATTCCAGGACCTTTTCCAACACGGGATCGTGGCTCGGACAGATCAATGCGCACGTTCCCGTCCACCGGTCAGAGGGTGCGCAACACACCAACCGCTCGATGATCTTCCACGCCGCAGGTCCATGATTGAGACAACACACGACGGGAATAGTCCGTCCGGTTGCGGGGGTGTTGTCCCGAAGGCATCGCGCGGCGGCCAAGATGCCCGTAACCGAGGTCCGATGGCAGGTCGTGAGTTCCTCGATGGTCCCCACCCCGGTGGCTGTCTGCGTCCTTGCCCATTCGACCGCCGGGCAGCCCGGAACCGTGGAGTCAAGGAGTTGGAACTCGTCCGCAGCGAGCAGAACAGAGCCTTGCTTTGACAAGGCGGCGACGAACTCCAGTCGTGGTCCGTGGCAGTCCTGGAACTCGTCTATGAGGATAAGGGGGTAGGTTGCGCCGATGATCCCGCCGACGGTCTGGCTCTGAAGCAGCCGAGCCGCGCTGCCGACAACTCTTCCGAAATCGGCCTCGATGCCGAGCACACCGTCGGCGAAGTCCACATCCCCCGGCACCGCTGCGACTGGTGTCGTGTGTCCCAGGGCAGTTCGCCAGCGGTTGACGATGGACAACGCGAACCCGTCAATGGTTGCAATTGAGTAGGGGATCGTCCGGCCGGCGTCCTTGAGCTTGTGCTCCAGCCTGCGCCTGGCACCGTGCATGTAAGTAATGACGAGCATTCGCTGGTGCTCAGCAGCGACAAGCCCTGGCGCCAACTCCTTGGCCCTGCCCATGAGCCATGTGGTCTTCCCCGTCCCCGCCTGGCCGATAACGACCGCCACTTGCCCCATGTCAGGCCCTCCTGATATGGCTGGCGGCGAAGACCTTGGTCCCGCTCGGCTTTGTATCAATGGTCCACCCGGAGTTCTTCGGCTGTTCTCCGAAGGCTATCGCGGCAAGATCATGGAAGAACTCGCCCGCCCTGTTGCAGCATCCCAGAGTGGGAAGCGATTCCCACACCAGATTCTCCCGAAGCTCGCGGTCCTTTTTGGTAGTGGCGTCGACAAGGGCGTCCTGCAAACCGCGCAAGGTCCGGTTGGCGGGACTGGGCAGGAGTGTGCCCAGGGCGCTTCCTGGTGCAGCGAGCGCTGGTTCAAGAATCCAAGCCGCGAGACACTCCGTGGCTGCGCCGTCGCCGTAACGAACGAGCTTTAACGGCGAAGGGGTCGCGGAGATCAACTGGTTCAGATATCCGGTACCGGCTGTATCCCCGTCAACAACCGGGATCGCATCTAGCCTGAACTTGCTGAGCTCCTTGAAGCTCTCCACAAGTGCAGCGTCGCTAGTCGGCAGGATCGTGATAGGCCTGAGGCGGAAGAACATCGCAGAATCCGGCGAGGACTGGGCAAGCCGCTGCCAAAGGCTGAGCCATTCAAAGTCGTACATCCCCTCGGGTACGAGGATCACCCCGCCCATTAGTGCTTCATAGAAGGCGCCGCGGTGGGCCAGGTAGAGCTTCCTTACGCTTTTGCTGCCAATATCCCGTATCGCTTCCTTCCTGACCGGCGCGGCCGTCAATTCACCGCGCAGGTTCTTAACGAAGATGACCTCGGAGGGCTGATAGCCTGCCGCAACATGCGGGGACTGCGTGGTAACGATGGACTGAACGCTGGAGGCCCGAATTCGATGCACCAACCGTTGGTGTAAAGACGGATGCAGGTGAAGCTCCGGCTCCTCCGCTGCGAGGATGAAGTTCCTGTCTTTCGTCCTTCGCTGTTCCGCAAAAGCCAGAAGCAAGAGAAACGCCTGGAGTGAGATCATGCCTGCGCCTTGCCGCGAAACAGGCACGAGCAGGTCGTCCGATTCCGACACGTGGGCCACGAGGCTTTGTAGGACCGAAACGGCATCCAAAGACGTCGGCCTGTAGACCAGCTTGCCGGTTGGCTGGATGAGAAGGAACGACTGAAGTTCCCGTGCGGAGGCATCAAGAATGTCACAAAGCGGTGACGCCTCCTCGATCTTCACGACACCTGTTCGGAGTTGCGCCTTCAATTCCTCCAGGGCCTTACCAGGGAGCGCGTCGTATTCTCGGAGAACCTTCAGCAACGTGGAGGAACCGAAGGACAGGAGCCTGTCCCATTCCCGGTTGCTGGAGAGAAGAAACAAGCCGACGTCTCGCACGACCTGGGCGGATACTGGATTGTAGCCATCGGTGAACGGATCGCACTCCCCGTCATAGAAATACCTGGCCAGCTCGAACTCGCACGTCTCGTCGTCATACCGCCCGGTCAGAGCCACCTGAGCGGCGAGTCGCGCGCCGTCGGGAGGGTCTGACTCAAAGGAAACAGCTTCCATATCATCGTGCCACCATACTGGCCGGGCAGCGTGTTCCCCAACGAACCACCCCGGTAACATCTTGGCATCGTCAGATGGGAAGCCGGTTATGGTTGCGATGATATGAAACCGCGAGTCCGGTTTAGGTGCCCCGCCATAGAAGTCCCAGTCGGACACCGGCCGGACCATGCGTTCCCGGCCGAAGAGGAGGGCGAGCGATTCGACGATTGTGGTCTTGCCCGAGTTGTTCGCGCCCAGGAGGACGGCATGAGCGGGCAACGTAATACGCCCGTGCCGGATGCCCCTGAAGTTTCGTATCTCAATCTGAGATATGCGCATCTGCGGCGCTCCTAACTCTGCGTCCCGCGAGGTAGACGTCGAGGTTCTAGCCGCCAACGATGAGGTCGGAAGAGTGCTCGCGGGTCACGAGGTGCCACCATAGGGTGGTGTGCTTTCGCGCACCAGCATCGGCCTCTTCATTGCGTCCACGCTCAGGTAGTAGTGCGCGACCTTCGTCACCTCGTGCCAGTCGAGTCTCGCGGGGTCGCGGATCGGCTCCTGGAGCCGCGGTGCATCGTCGCAGTTGGTGACGACGTAAAGCCAGTAGCAGTCGGGCCGATCCTCTGCGACGCGGCGCTCGTTGGGGGTGAGCAGGATCGTGCCGCTCGCAGCGCCGAGCCCCTTCACTTCGATCAGCCGCAGCTCGCCAGAGGCAAGGTCGAGGCTCGTGACGTCATAGCCCAGGTTCTTCTCTGAGACGTCGTAGACCTGCCTACCCTGCGCCCGCTCGTGCTCCATCACCACGCGCATAGCGACGGCTTCGGTCTCGAAGTTCGGTTTGAGACGCCGCACCTCTGGCGCCTCGCGCTCGGGGTGCGGCAGCGCGAGGACGCTCGCGAGCCGCTCCACCGCCTGGAGCGTGAGCGCCCGCTGGCGGTCGAGGTCGGTCCTGCGGCGCTCGCGGCGGGCGAGCAGCTCCGCGTGGCGCGTCTCCGCCTGCGCGAGCCGTCCCTCTGCGCCGGCGAGTTTCTGCTCCACGTCGGCCGCCGCGCGCCCGATCTCCTCGTCCGCTCGCTGAAGCAGCTCGGTGAGCGAGAGCTCCACGTGCGAGCTGACCCGCTCGACCTCGGCCAGGCGATCCTTGCGAGTCTCTTCGAGGAACGGGGCGAGCGCGTTCTCGTGGAGCCACGCCGTTGGCTCCGGAAGAGCTGCGACCGCGGGCATCTCGGCCGGCGGATCCGCAGGCGCGAAGTTGCCGAGCAGGCCAGGCTCCTGAAGTCGAGGCTCGCCATCCTCGGAGATCTCCACGGCGAAGAGTCGCTCGTGGATGACCTGCCCGAGTCCATCCACCACTCGCGCCCGGTAGAAGTCGATGCGCGCCGGGTGCTCGTGCTGGAGGGAGTGGAAGGTCGCGCCCTTGCCGAGGACATCGAGCGCCTGGGCGTGGGTATGCCGCCGGATCGATTCGAACAACGGATGGCCGGGTGTGACCCATTCCAGTTTCTCCGTTTCCGCCGTCTCCCTGTCGGTGGAGCAGCGCGGATAGCGGTCCGCGAGAGCCGGGAGCTTCCAGTCCGGGTCCTTCTCGTAGCGACGAAGGACCGAAGGCGTGCGCGCCGGCTCAAAGGTGTGCGACAGGCTTGGGATGGTCTTGAGGGTGAGCGGCACGAACTCGGCTGCCTCGCGGAGGAAGCGCGCGATGGTCTCCGGAACGACGCGGCGCTCCTGCGCCCGCGCGCGCCGCTCGATCAGCATCTCGAGGTTGAGCTTCTTGCTCGCCAGCCCTTCCAGGGCGTTCTGGCAGATGGCGCGGAACTGTCCCTCGTCGACGTTATGGAGAAGGCGCTCCTCGAGGTCGGCGTCTCCGAGCAGCCCGGCGTAGTAGTCGCGCAGCACGCGCTCGACATGAGCCGCCGGCAGGACCTCCCCCACGACGTTGAAGACGGCATCGTCTTCCAAGGCGTCTCGGATCTCCTGGAGCTTCTCCAGCAGCCGCTGCAAGACGCGCCCCTCGATCGTGTTGGTGGCCACGAAGTTGAAGATCAGGCAGTCCTTGCGCTGGCCGTAGCGGTGGATGCGGCCCATCCGCTGTTCGAGGCGGTTCGGGTTCCAGGGGATGTCGTAGTTGAAGAGGATGTTGCAAACCTGGAGGTTGATCCCTTCGCCCGCGGCCTCGGTGGCGACCAGGACCTGGATCTCGCCTTCCCGGAACTGCTGCTCGGCATGGAGGCGCGTGCCCGGATCATCGCGGGAGCCCGACTTCATGCCGCCGTGGATGAAGCCGACGCGGAAGCCCCATGACTTGAGCCGCGTCACGAGGTAGTCCAGCGTGTCCTTGAACTCGGTGAAGAGGAGCAGGCGCTGGTCCGGATGGTCGAAGAACCCTTCCTTCCGAAGGAGACCCTTGAGCTCCGAGAGCTTGGCCTCGGCTCCTGCGTTCTCGACGGCCTGGGCCTGGGTCGCCAGGCGCCGCAGTTCCTCCACCTCGTCTCGCACCAGTTCGGCGCTTCCCGCCAGCGTGATGGCTTCGAGCAAAGTCTCGAGCCGCTCGCGCTCGCTCTCCTCCATTTCTTCGATCTCTTCCGGACCGGGAATGTCAGGCGGCGCCAGCCGGGCCAGGTCCTGGGCGCGCTTGAGCCCCTCCTGGAGGCGCAGGGCCCGTTTCTCCAGCGAACGCCGCATGGCGTACGTGCTAGATGCGAGGCGTCGCTGGTAGAGGGACATCAGGAAGCCGATCGCGCGGGCGCGCGGGTCTTCACCCTCGGCCGCGGCGCGCGCGCTCTCGCGCTTCACAAACCGCGTCACTTCGCGGTAGAGCTCGAACTCCGCCCCGTCGATGTGGAAGTCCACCGTGTGCGGGATGCGCTTGGTGAAGATCTTCTCGGCGGCCCAGGTGCCGTCTGGTCGGCGCTCCGGGAAGTAGACCATCGCCTCCTTGGTGCGTCGCAGGTAGAAGGGCGCCCGACGCCGGTCCATAGCCGCGCGGATCGACTTCACGTCGGCGTATGCGTCGGCATCGAGGAGCTGCAGAAACAGGCTGAAGTTCAGCGGGTCACCCTTGTGTGGGGTTGCCGTGAGCAAAAGCATATGGTCCGAGGTGTCCCGCAAGAGCTCCCCCAGCTTGTATCGAAGGCTCTTGTGCGTTTCGTCCGCCGCTGACATCCGGTGCGCCTCATCCACGATGACGAGATCCCAGTGCACTTGGCGCAGCCCGGGCAGGATGTCCTGGCGCTTCGCCAGATCGAGCGAAGTGATGACCCGGTTCCGCTCCAGCCATTGATTGACCCCGAACTGCTCGCGGATATCTTGTCCTTTGGTCACGAGAAACTTGGTATCAAATTTCTCTTTCAGCTCGCGCTGCCACTGGAATGCGAGGTTGGCCGGGCAGACGATCAGAACGCGTTCGGCGAGGCCCCGCAGCTCGAGCTCGCGGATGAGCAGGCCCGCCATGATCGTCTTGCCCGCTCCGGCGTCGTCGGCCAGGAGAAACCGCACCCGCGCGAGTTTGAGTAGGTAGTCGTAAACCGCCTCGAGCTGGTGGGGGAGGGGATCCACGCGGGAAATCGAGAGCCCAAAGTACGGATCGAACTCGTAGGCAATGCCGAGGGCGTAGGCCTGGAGACCGAGACGGAGAAGGCGCCCATCGCCGTTGAAGGAGTGACGAGGGTCGAGAATCGTGAGGCGCGCGAGTTCAGCGGTGGTCAGCGTCACCTTCCGGTAGCGCTCCGACTGCGCACCAACCAGCCCGACCACCCAGCTTTCTGGACCATTGCCCTGGACGGTCTCCACCCGCATCGGCTCATTGAAGAGCGGGCCGGTGAGGACCTGCCCTGGGCTGATCCTGGTGGCGGCGGTCACCTTGCTGCTTCTGCGGCGAGCATGATAAACACCCAATTGCTAAGTCCGAAAGGCCTGCTGAAGATGTGGCTCACGGGCTCAACCGCCCTGGTCACGGTCCGGCTACGAAAATCCGGATAGGGCGTGGATTGCCGCCTATGATACCCCCGAAGACGGCCGGTTGTGCCGAACGGACTGGCGCTGTCCAAGCTGCACCACGCGGCGTTCGACCGCCACATCCTCGGCGTGCGGCCGGACCCGACCGTGGGGCTGCGTCTAGACGTTCTCCCGGAGCCGGATGGGCCTATGCTCAAGTACGGCCTGTAAGGGTTTCACGACGCGCGCCTTCTGCGGCCACGCGACCCCGCGATGTGACCGAACCTCGAGTTCGTCGAAGAGAGGCACGGGATGTTCAGGAGGGCCGGCTAACGCCCGCCGGTGTGATACGGTCGCGAAAATTCGGAGAGGAGGCCCCGGAGTCTTCTAGTTCGCAATGACGATCACCACGGCGTGACGGACGCGGCCGGCGACTGCGCTCAGATCGGTCTCGCCTTGCGCTGGTTGGGGTCGAGGGGACTGGCACAACGACAGACCTCGAAGCAGCGGCCGGATATAGTCGGCTTTCAGGGCATAGTTGACATTCTCGGGCAGGTCGCCGGTCGTACGCAACATGACGAGTGGACTCAGCTTGCCGACAATCAATCCAGCCACATCGCCACGCGTGCCCAGAAGGGGGCCGCCGCTATTCCCCATCTGCACCGGAACAGAGATCTGGTAAAGGCGCGGATCGTCCATGAGCCCCTGTTCCGCGCTGATCTCCCCGGTGGTGAGCTTTGGCCCCGTGCCCATGATGTCCGGATGGGGAAAGCCGACCGTGAAGACTGACTGCCCCATCATCAGTCCCCCGGAAGAAAGCACGAGGCACCCGGTGGTCGTCGGTGGATCGGCGTCAAGCTCGAGGATCGCGACGTCGTTCGCGGCATCCCGTGTGATCGCGCGCACCGGCAACTGCGTCCCACCCTCGAGGACAATCGACAACGAGCTGTGCCCCTCGACCACGTGATTGGCCGTCACGAGCCAGCGATGACCGACGAACCATGCCGTGCCGGCGGCCGGTGGCGCCGCGTCGTTCGATCGACTCGTCGACGTCGGGCGCTTGCCAGACCACGCGGCCTGGAGATTCGGATTGTCGAACAGGTTGGCGTACGCTTCTTTGATGGCATCACTTAGCACTTCGTTGCAATTCTCGCCGCTGCGCTTTCGCCCATACCGCCGGGCGCTGCCTGCGCTGGCACCATCGGCCAGCACAGCCCCAGCGCGGTCTTTCAGCGCGAACCCAATCCGAACCTCCGCCGCGTAGGTCGAGCCAACCGCCTGGTCTTTCTCCGTCACGAAGAAACGCGTGATCCGTAACGCGAGGGTCAGGTCTGCTCCTGCGCTTTCCTGAATACCCCAGGCGACAGAGGTGCGATGGAACACTTCGGTCGCGAATTCCATCACCGAGTTCGTGGAATGCCACGGGAACAGATGGTCGTGATCATCGGTTCCCTCTCCGACCGCCGCGGCCTCGGACGGTGGGCGTACGTCCTCGAACGTCACGGCGACGGCGCGGTTTGCCATGCCGCCCGCAAGCGTCGGCGCGCTGGAGCCGGTGCTTTCCTGAGGTACAAATTGCAGCGTCAGGCTCCTCTCCGTGACGCTGTCGGCACGGAGCGGCAAGGTCATGCACCAAGTAATGATCAGGGCCATTCCGAGCGCGCGTTGCTTCATCGCTGCCTTTCTGTGCTGGGGCAACTGTGCCGCATCCTCATGCGAGCGTGACCCCAAGTCTGCGCTCCCCAGGCAAAGGAAAACAAGCGGGAATCGCCCTCGATTATGTGCTAGAGACTGACGAGGGTCTTGCCAGCTCCGGGGACGCCGGTCAGCAGCACCAGGTGCCGCGTTGACGTGGCCGCCGCCCGGTGCGCAATCTCGGTGACCCGGTCGACGGCAGGCTCGGTCGCCGCGCGCGCCCGCTTGATTCTCGGCAGGGGCTCCCGGGCGAACAGGTCGCGCGCCGCGCGCACCAGGCTGGGGAGGGGAGCGTAGGCATCCCGGCGGAGGAACGCTTCGGGCGTGAGGGGACTCGAGGCCGGAACCTTGGTGCATTCGAGGAGGGAGGCGGTCGACTCCCTCCGGGCCGACGACGTGTACACCGTCGAGCGTGCGGGGAGTGCGGTCGGCGCGGGTCGGCACGAGGACGGCGTGCACGGGGCGGTCGGCGCATTCGGCGTGATAGCTGCGCAGGTCGCGGGCATAGCAGAAGACCTGGTCGATGTCCGCCTGCGACGGGGTGTCCTTCCCCTTCAGCTCGAGGACGACCACGACGCCGTTCTCCAGGATGATGACGTCCGGCCGGCGCGACTCGCGCGGCAGCTCGTATTCGAGGATCGCGGTGTAGGTGTTGGCCGGGGCGTAGGCGTCGACGAGCTCGCGGCACTCGCGCTGCAGCCAGGGGATCGACGCGTCCCAGGCGCGGATCTGCTCGGTGCCGGCGTCGGGGATGAAGTCCTTCAGCCGCCCACGGACGACCCGTGACTGCTCGCCGTAGAACGTGGGCAGGTCTGACTGCCAGCCGTAGCCGGCTTCGGCTGACTTATCGGGCGGAGGGGCGTCTTCGCGCACGGGTCCTCTTGGTGTGGTTGGGCGAAATCATACTGCCGTTCGGCTTGCGGAGTTGTGCGCTATCTGTCGACAGCCCCAAGAACCCCTTGCTTCGCGCGCGTATCCTGACGTAGATCCTTCTCTGTTCATCCTGCCCCCTTTGCCGCCCCCGCAAGGAATCCTTTGGCCTCTATTCGTGTGGCCGACATCCATTGGTCTCGAGTCGAAGACGACTTGACGTTCCGAGTCGATATGGGGAAGATTGTCCCCCGGCGACACACGGAGCGCAAAGTGAAAACCCACGACTTCTTTGCCACCCACCCGGTCTTCTCCCTCGACGAGGCCGCCAGCGCCCTCGCGCCTCCGCGCGGACGGTCGGGAGCCGTGCAGCGGCTGAAGCACCACCTCGAATCCGGGCACGTCAAACTCGTGGCCCGCGGTCTGTACGCGGTCGTGCCCTCAGGGACGCGTGCCGGGCGGTTTATGCCCGACCCCTTCATGGTGGCGGCGGCCGCCCGGTCGGACGCTGTCTTCTCGCACCATAGCGCCCTCGAGCTCGTGGGCGTCGCGCACTCGGCATGGAGGGAGTGCACGCTCTACACGCGCAAACGTCGCCGTTCGCTGGTACTGGGCGGAAGCACGATCCGCTTCCTCGATGACCCCGAGCTCTTGAGGGCCGGGGATGGCCGTCACCTGGCGACGCGCAGGGTCGAGCGGCGGGGTCGCCTGCTCGTGACCACCGGTCCGGAGCGGACGCTGGTCGAAGGGTTCCGGCGGCCGGCCCTGGCCGGGGGACTCGAGGAGCTGGTGCGTTCCGCAAGCGCCTTCCCGACGCTCGATCTCGATCTGCTCGAGGAGGTCCTGCGCCGCTACAAACTGGCGAATCTTTGGTCAGCGAGTGGTTGGTTCCTGGAGCGCTTCCGAAAATCCTTCCACGTGCCCGATCGCGTGCTCGAGCGCATCGAGCGGCACCGTCCACGTTCCCCGCAATACCTGGAGCGGGGCCGTCGAGGGGGCAGGCTGGCGCCGCGGTGGAACCTCATCCTGCCGGCGATTCTTGATCGGCCGGGCGAGGCCGATGAACCCTAGCCTCGAGTATCTGGAGCGCTGCGCCGCCGAGACCGGATTCCAGATCATCCCGCTCGAGAAGGTCGTCCGGCTCGGGGAAGTGGCCGCCGACGTATCTCGCCACCCCCTCCTGGGAGAGGCGCTTGCCCTCAAGGGGGGTACCGCCCTGAACCTCTGCTTTGGTCCGCCGCAGAGGCTGTCCGTCGATCTCGACTTCAACTACATCGCGCACTTGGAGCGGGAGCGAATGCTCGCGGATCGACCGCGGGTGGAGCGCGCTGCAGCCGATCTCGCGCGGCGTCTCGGGTACCGCGTACAGCAGTCGGCGGACTCCTTCGCCGGCAGGAAGTTTTTTCTGACGTACCGATCCGTTCTCGGCCAGGACGACAGGATCGAGCTGGATATGAATTATCTGTTCAGGCTTCCGCTGGCCGTCACGGAGACCCGCTCTGTCTGGCAGCCCGGGGAATTGGATCGACCGCATGCTCGTGTCGTCGGGCAGACGGAGCTCGTCGTCGGCAAGGTGCTCGCTCTTCTGGACCGCTTCGCGCCCCGGGATCTATGGGACGTGGCGTACTTGCCGGGCGGAGTGGCTGAGACCACGCGGACGCCGGAGTTCCGGGCGTTGTTCATCGCCCTTTCGGCGGTTCTCGAACGTTCGCTGACGCTCTACGGCCGCGAGAGGATCGAGGGGCGTATCACAGATCGCACGGTCGCTCCGCCCATTGGTCGCTGTCGCGGTCCCGTCCGCCCACGAACTCGTCGAGAGGGTTTGGGCCGTCGTCGGGCCTCTTCTGAGTCTCGAAGCGAGCGAAAGGGATTATGTCGAGGCCATCCAGCGGGGAGAGCTGCGACCCGAGATTCTCTTTCCCGCCAATCCGGAGCAGGCCGCGAGGATTGCCGCCCATCCCGCGATTCAATGGAAGATGCAAAACGTTCAGATCCATAGGAATCGCCCGGCAGGTGACGTTGATTAGGGAGTTCCAGAGCGCTGGGCTTTCGCCGATTCGGAGGACGGTCAGTTTCCGTCGCTGACCCCCCATGTCAGGCCCAGCCCGGCGATCTGGCCGATCAGCCTGCGCGTTTCGATGGCGCGCGAGGTCGCCAGCCTGCCGTTGACCAGGTCTATGGCGGCTTTCAAATCTTCCTCGCCTCCTGGTCCGCCGGTGTGGAAAACGAGACGCTCCACCCCAGCAGTCTCCGCCGCCAGAATCTGCAGCGTGGTCATCAGCACGCGGTGCGCTACGGGGTGTTCAGGAAGGCAGGGTAGTCTCGCTCATCTCCTCCGCCCCCGCCCGACCACCCAGCAGGTCGAAGTCCCCGCCCAGCACGAGATCGATCCGCCCAGTGCGGTAGTGGCGGATGCCGTCGCGCACCAGCGGAGATGGGTCACGGCGGTAGCTGCGGACGACGCGCAGGTTGCGGGTGGCGTGCTGCTCGAGGGACCGCTCGGCCTGGGAGCGGAGCGCGCGGGGGGCGTCGCCTGCGGGTTCGAGCGGCTGGGGGACGACGCTGACCTGGACGCGGCAGCGCTCGAACTGATGCGGGCGGTCCTCGGGCTGCTCGAGGACGTGCAGGCCGTCCTCCGGGGCGAGGATCGAGAAGGCGCCGAAGCCGCTGACCGCCATGAGGAATCGATAGGGCTGGCCGTCGGGGGCCCTCTCCTCGAGCACCTGCACGCGCATCCGGCGCTTGGCGGCCCAGGAGCGGTACATCGCCGCGAGCTCCGAGGCGAAGCGGTCCGTCTCGGGGTGGGGAGCGCCGCGGCTGGTCTTCGCCTCGACGAGGAGGAACGCCTCGCGCGGGCGCTGTCCTTCGACGTCGGCGCAGGCGGTCTCAAGAAGATAGAGGCTGTGGGCCAGGGCGCCGACCAGGTGGCGCGGATAGCGGCTGCGCGGATCGCCGGGGCGTCCGGCGAGCCGGCCGAGGAGGGAGCCGGCCCGCTGCACGCCGGACTCGATGCGGTCGCGGTATTCGTAGCGTCCGAGGATCTCGAATCGTCCGGGCGAGGACCAGAAGTCGGGCCGGCCGGTCTCTTCGAGTGCCTTCGCCTTGTCCTGCTTCCAGCCGTCGCTCTCGACGCGGGCGCAGAGGAGGGCGAGCCGCGTCCGGAGGAAATCCGCCTCCTCGGGGCGGCCGCCGGGCTGCAGGGCGATCCCTCCGAGATCGGCGCCGGTCCGGGCGGAGCCGGGCGGCGCGGGCGCATCGGACGCGATCGCCGGCAGGGGGACGACCACGTCGCCGGCCGCCTGCGGCGCGTCGGGGTCGATGAATTCGAGGTCGAGACGATCGTCGCGGCCGGTGAGGAGCAGGAACTGGTCGCCGGCGGGGACCTCGCGGTTCACGATGGAGGTCGCCAGGGGCGCCAGCAGATAGCGCTCGATCGCCCGCTTCAGCGGGCGGGCGCCCAGGTCCTCCGTGAATCCCTTCGTCAGCAGGAATTCGATGGTGCTCTCGTCCCACTCCACCGCCCAGGCGCGCGAGCGCAGGCCGCGGCGCTGCAGGGCGGCCGACATCTCGCGCTGCAGGATCTGCCGCATCACCTCGCGGCTGAGCGGCCGAAAGACGACCACGCGGTCGATGCGGTTGAGGAACTCCTTGCGGAAGGATTTCGCGATTGTGCGGGTGACGACTCCGGCGCGGAACCCTCCGTGCTCTTCCGAGAATCCGAGGCTGAGGCCGCTCGGGATGGCGCCGCCGAGGTTCGAGGTCAGGATGATGATGGCGTGCCGCACGTCCGCGGTCCGGCCGCGCCGGTCGGTGAGGCGGCCGTCGTCGAACACCTGCAGGAAGATGTCCCAGACGCGCTCGTGCGCCTTCTCGAACTCGTCCAGCAGCACGACGGAGAACGGCTGGCGGCGCACCTGGTCGGCGAGCGAATCCCCCCGCCCCTCCTCCATGGTGCCGAGGATACGATCGAGGCTGTCGATCGCCTGGAATTCGCTCATGTCCAGGCGGATCATCCGCTCGGGGGATCCGAACAGGAACTCGGCGAGCGTCTTGGCGATCTCGGTCTTGCCGGTGCCGGTCGGGCCGGCGAACAGGAACACACCCGAGGGGCGCGTCGGATCAGTCACCCCCGCCTTGATCATCGCGACCCGATCCACCAGGCAGTCGACCGCCTCCGGCTGTCCCTTGACCCGCTCCGCGAATAGCGCCCGCAGCGCGGTCAGATCGAGCGCCTCGCGGTCGTCCAGCATGTGTACCGGGAGGCCGGTCATCTGGGACAGCGTGACGATCAGATCGTCGACGGCGATCGGGGCGTGGGGGCCGGCCGCAGCACCGGTTCCGGCGGGAGCGCCCGCCGTCAGCCGCTCGTGCGTGACCCGCAGCAGTTCGAGGAGGCTGCCGGGCATCCCCTTGTGTCCGAGGAACTGCAGCGCGAGCTGCGCCGCCTCCTGGATGACCGCTTCGGTGTCGCGGGCGGCCGCCTCGTCCGCGTCGCCGGCGCCCGCGTGCTTGTGCATCCACCGGCGCGCCAGCCTGAGCGTTTCGGCTTGCGATGTCGGCTGGATGCGCAGGGCGGTCAGGGCGGTCGTGCAGCGCGGCTTCTCGCGCACCAGCCGATCGTACGCGGCCGGCTCGCACTCGCCGAGGACTGTGATCTCCCCGCGCTCGATCAGCGGCAGGACGAGATCGAGCGCCCCCACCTGGCTGTAACTGTGGCGGCCGGCGAGCGCCAGGGCGGGGAAGTCGGGGATGACCCACAGCACGCGCCGCGGCCGGGACAGGTGGCGCAGGACCTCCTGCATGCGCTTCTCGAACTCGCCGATGTAGATCTGCCCCGCGAGCAGCTCGGCCGCGCCGGCCTGGAAGACGATCCAGCCGGTGCGCCCCAGACGGGCCGCGAGGGCGCGCGCGATGGCGGTCTTGCCGACACCCGGCTCGCCGACCAGGAGGGTCGAGCGCGGGCGCTCGGCGAGATAGGACGCTTCGAGGAGGGCGACCGCCGCCTGCAGCGCGTCGTGCTCGATGATCGAAGCGCGCTCGGCGGCGTCGGCGCTCCACAGCGTCCCGACGGCCGCCAGGTAGTCGACGTCGATCCACTCCTTCCGGAAGTCTTCGTACTCGACGCGCAGCGGGGCGGCCTCCGGCCCTAGCCTTTTCAGGATCTCCTCCAGCGCCTTGAGGGACCCGCGCGACAGCCCTTGCAGGTGGGCGCCGAACGCGGCTCTTTCCCCCGCGGCCGTCCGGCGTGCCACGAAGTCCTTCAGGATCTGCTGCGCGACGCGGTGGTTCCAGCTCTCGCCCGCCTTGGAGAGGACGCGCCCCACCAGCGGCTCGCCCGCGGGGACGGCCCCTTCGAGATACCGGAGCGCGAAGTAGAGCGGCCATCCTCCGATGCCGCCGACAGCGTCGACGATTCGATCCGCGACATCCCCCGCTTCGTGTCTCTCGCTCAGTGCCGCCGACGCCATGCAGGAGATCACCGAGTTGTCGCCGGTCACGTAGGACAGCACCAGGTCCACCGGCGCCTCTTCCCGGGTGAACAGCGCGACCCCGCGGGCGAAGTCGGGGTTGGTGAGCAGATCGGTCGGCTGGGCGGAATCGTCGTAGAAACTCGTCAGCTCAGAGGCCAGCCTGTGCAGCGACACCGACAGCGGCGGCCGCGGGCCGGCGGCGGACGGCCGGTCGGGGGGCGCGGCGTCCTTGGCGGCGGGGCCGGGGGCTGTGCGGGCAGACAGGTAGCGCCGGCGCAACAGCAAAGCGCCCGCCATGACGACGAGGATGCACAGCCACAGAAGATTCGCGGACATGGGATTGAGTGGTAAGTATAGGCCGGATCGGGGGGTCGCGGAATGACCGAGCCGCTCTGATCCTCCTTCTACAGCCTCGGATCCACCGGCTCGCTCTCCAGCGCCAGCACGCCGAACACGCACTCATGAACGCGGTACAGCGGCTCACCCTCGGCGAACCGATTCAGCGCCTCGAGCCCGAGCGCGAACTCGCGCAGCGCGAGTGAGCGCTTGTGCGACAGGCCGCGGGCGCGGAGGCGCTCGAGGTGCTCGGGGAGCGTGTACTCGGGTCCATAGATGATGCGCAGGTACTCGGGGCCGCGGCATTTGATGGCGGGCTGGACGAGGCCGCGGCGGCCGCGCGTGAGCCACGTGAGCGGCTTGACGACCATCCCTTCGCCGCCGCGCGCAGTCATCTCTTCCCACCAGGTCGTGCCTGCCTGCTCGCTCGCGGTGTCGGTCAGGTCGACGACGAGCTGCGCGGTGGGCTGGAGCAGACCGCCCTCGTCGGCGCGGCACAGGTCGGAGAGGGTCTCCAGGTGCCAGGGGTGGTCCTGGTCGGTGTAGACGCGGCGCTCGCCCGCCAGGACGTGGAAGGGGGCTATCTTGAGATCGGCGACGCGCGTGACGGGCCAGCAATAGCGGCCGTAGGCTTCGATGTAGCGCTCTACGGCCTCGCGGCGGGTCTCGTAGCGGGCGAGCAGGTCTCGGACGGGGGCGGCGTCGGCGTCGACTGGGCGAGCGGCGGTCGTCCGCAGCGCCTCGAAGGCGTCGCGCAGCGAGGCGCGGGCGGAGGCGCCGGCGGGGGCGTACTGGCGGCGCAGGAGCTCCTGCGCCTTGGCGGACCACGGCATGATCTCGGCGTCGAGGCAGATCCAGTCGGTCGCGAGACGGGTCCAGAGATCGGCTTTCTGCATCGCGGCGCGCACTCGGTCGAGGACCTCGCCCTCCTGCGCGGGGTCGGGGAAGAAGGGGCGGCCGGTGCGCGTGTAGATGGCGCCGTCGCCGGAGGCCACGCCGAAGCGACGCCGGGCGGTCGCGGCGTCGCGGCAGACGACGAGGACCGCGCGCGAGCCCATGTGCTTCTCCTCGCAGATGACGCGCGGCACGCCCTGGTGGCGGAACCACGAGAAGACCTCGCGCGGGTGCTCGAGGAGGTCGCCGGTCTTGCAGGTGTCGGGCGGCGCCATGGTGGGTGGCAGGTAGATGAGCCAGTGCGGATCGATCGCGAAGCGGCTCATCACCTCGAGCGCCGCGATGGCGTTCTCCTCGCGGATGGTGACGGTGTGCTGGATGCGCGTCGTGACGACGCGCTTGCCGGTCACGTCGTCGATGTCGAGGAGGTCGTCGTAGGGGCGCCGTTCGGCAGAAGCCGCCTCGCCGGCCGGCGCGCCCTGCACCATCCCGGTGCCCATCGGCACGATCGGTTTCGAGGGCTCGTAGTACATCCGGCGCGCCTCGACGTGCACCAGCTCCTTCTCCGGCCAGCGCAGCGCGGTGAGGCGGCCGCCGTAGACGCAGCCGGTGTCGATGCAGATCGTGCGGTTGAGCCAGACCGGCTCGGGGACGGGAGTGTGGCCGTACACGACTGTCGCGGCGCCGCGGTAGTCCGCCGCCCAGTTGTAGCGCACGGGGAGGCCGAACTCGTCGGTCTCGCCGCTGGTCTCGCCGAACAGCGCGAAGTCGCGGACCTTGCCGGAGGCGCGCCCCTGCAGGTCTTCCTTGAGGCCGGCGTGGGCGACGACCAGACGGCCGCCGTCGAGGACGTAGTGGCTGATGAGGCCGTCGAGGAACTCGGCGACCTGGCCGCGGAACTCCTGCGGCTCGCGCTCGAGCTGCTCGAGCGACTCGGCGAGACCATGCGTGATGCGGACGTCGCGGCCGCGCAGCTTGCGCATCAGCTTGATGTCGTGGTTCCCCGGCACGCACAGGGCCGTCCCCGCACCCACGCTTCCCATTGCCAGACGCAGCACCGAGGGGACGCCGGGGCCTCGGTCGACCAGGTCGCCGAGGAAGACCGCCTTGCGCCCTTCGGGATGACGCGCGACCTGACCGCCCTCCTCGATGACGTAGCCGAGCCGCGTCAGCAGATCGACGAGCTCGTCGTGGCAGCCGTGCACGTCCCCGATGATGTCGAACGGACCGCTGTCGCTACGGCGGTCGACCCACAACGGCACGCGCTCGATGGTCAGCGCGTCGATCTCCTCCTGCGTCTTCAGGATCGTCACGCGGCGGAACCCCTCGCGCCCGAGGTTGCGCAGCGAGCGGCGGAGGCTCTGGGCCTGCTGGCGGACGACGTGGCGGCCGAAGTCACGGTTGGGACGCGTGGCGTTGCGCTCGTGGCAGACGGCCTCGGGCACGTCGAAGACGATGGCGACCGGCACGACGTGGTACTCGCGCGCCAGGTCGATGAGGCGCTTGCGGTCTTCGGCCCTCACGTTCGTGGCGTCCACGACGACTAGGCGGCCCGCGGCGAGACGCTTGCGGGCGATGAAGTAGAGAATCTCGAAGGCATCCTTGGTCGCGGCCTGGTCGTTCTCGTCGTCGGAGGCCAGGCCGCGGCAGAAGTCGGACGACAGGACCTCGGTCGGCTTGAAGTGCCGCGCGGCGAACGTCGACTTACCGCAGCCCGAGGGGCCGACGAGAGCGACGAGGGACAGCGCAGGGAGCTCGAGCTTCATGCTGGGGCGCTCCGGGGAGCGGCGCCCGACGAGGCCACCGTGAAAAGGGCCATCTGCGTCGGGGAGCCGACCTCCGCATCGTCCGGCCCGACCGGGAGGAAGCGGACGGTGTAGCGGAAGCGGGCGGCGACCGCCTGCGCCCACGCCTGGAGCTCGGCGCGCGTCCACTCGAAGCGGTGATCGCGGTGGCGGAACTTGCCGGCGGCGAGGTTCGCGAAGCGTACGTTGTATTCCGCGTTCGGGGTCGTGACGACGACAGTGCCCGGGCGCGCGAACTCGAACACCGAACGCTCGAAGGGGGGCAGACGGGCGGGGTCGAGGTGCTCGATGACCTCGACGACGCAGGCCGCGTCGTAGCCGGCGAGGCGCCGATCGCGGTAGGTGAGGGCACCCTGGAAGAGCTCGACCCGCTCGTGCACGGCGGGGGGCAGGCGATCGAGGTCGAGCCGATCGCGCGCCATCTCGAGGGCGCGCCACGAGACGTCCATCCCTGCGATCTTCTCGAAGGCGCGATCGCGCAGCAGCTCCTGGACGAGACGCCCCTCGCCGCAGCCAACGTCGATGACGCGCCGCGCTCCGGCCTGGCGCAGGGCGGCCACGACGGCGCCTATGCGCTGATCGTTCAGGTTGAGCGGCGCCTCGAGCGCGGCCTCATCGCGGCCGCGCTCCTCCTCGGTGCGCTGCGGGTCGGGGTCCTCGTCGGAGACCAGGCGTGCGAGCGTGTCCCGCACCAGACGCCGCTGATGCCTGAGATATCGCCGGACGATCAGCTCGCGCTCGGGATGACGCGGCAGCCACTCCTCGCCGCGTTTCAGCAGCTTGTCGACCTCGTCGTCTCCCACCCAGTAGTGCTTCTCGTCGTCGAGCACGGGGAGCATGACGTACAGGTGCGTCAGCAGATCGCGCAGACGGGTCGTCGCCGCGATGCGCAGCGCGAAGTACGGGCTCTCACCCCATTCGGGGAAGCGCACGTCGAGAGCCAGGCGCCGCGCGTCGATGGCGTAGCCGAGCGGCTCGAACAGCCGCGTCAGGAGCGCCTCGCCGCCGCGGCAGGGGACAGCCGACAGCGCGGCCTCGAGCGGGATGGGCGTGTCGGCGAGATCCTGCCGTCCCTTGCTCTCTCCGCGCAGTGCCGACCCGAGGATGCGCGCGATGGCGACGCTCAGAAAGGACGACGCGACGTAGGGGCGATCGTTGACGTACTGCGCGAGCGCTCCAGCCTCGCCGCCCGGGCCGCGCGCTCTCCCGCGGACCAGTCCGACCGGATCGAGATCGAGCAGCAGTGCCGCCGTGCAGCGATCGGCCTCGGCCGCCGGATAGAAGACGTGCGCCTCCCCGAACGCCATCTCGAACGTCTGGCAGCGCGCCGGATTCTTGGCCAGCAGATAACCGAGATCGGTCGCCGGCCGATGCGTGGTCGTCAGGGTCAGGAGCATGTGAAACGAGCACCCTTGGTTGAGTTGTACGTAGAGGATACCCGAAGACCGGTCGAGGGAAGTCCTTTGTGGTAGCTTGGTCGGCGATTGCGGATGGATTAGGCGCGATCACTGGATCATCGGCCTCCCGGCGGCTTCGGAGCATCCGCGGGATCGACATAGTGTGTGTCGGTCGGGCCCACGCCGGAGATCTCGACCAGGACCGGCTCGGTCCCGGTCCGGGCGAAATGATTCGCGCCGCCCGGCTCCGAGTAGACGCTGCCGGGCGGCAGACTCTTCAGCGCCTGCTCAGCGAAACGGTCGCCGTATCCAAACTGCCAGGTGCCTGACACGACTGTCGCCACCCGATCGTCACGATGCGAATGCGCCGGGATCGTCGTGTGGGCGGGCACGGACAGGACGATCGTGTAGAAGCCGGGCCGCGACGGATCGCCGGAGAGGACCTTGGTGCTGACGCCCGGGAGAAACGAGCTGCCGATCTGGCCCGGGCCGGTCTGGTTCGCGCGGACTTCGTCGGGCGTCAGCCGCATCTGCGGCAGGGCCTGGGACGCCGCCGTCGATGCCGGCGCCGAGCCAAGGAAGCGCAGCAGCGCGTCGGTGGTCTCTCGCGGATTTTCTTCCATGACCCAGTGTCCGGTGTTGGCCAGGACCACGGACGACGCATCCGTCGCGACGAGCTTCACTTGCTGGGCCAGGGCGTCGCCGTTCGCCTTGTCTCCGCCGATCGAAAGGACCGGCATAGTCAGCTTCGTCCGCGAGAATTGCGCGAAGTCCCGTGCGGCCTGCTGAAAGGAGACGAAATACGCCCACCCCGCCCGCATCCGCCCCGGGCGGCCGTAGGCGGTGGCGTATTCCTGGCGATCGGCCTCGGGGATGGACCGCGACTTGTCGGCCGCGAAGTCGTTCCAGAAATGCTCGAAGTAGATCCGCTCGCGCCCCTTGACGAGCGCCTCGGGCGTCGGCCCGTTGAACCGGAAATGCCAGATGGCCGGATTGTTGTAAATGGCTTCCCAGCCCTCGACACCGGGCAGGAACGCGTCCATCAGCACGAGTCTCTCCACCTCAGCCGGGAACTGGGCGGCGTAGGCGTAGGCGACCATCAGCCCGATGTCGTGCCCCACCACGACCGCCTTGTCGACGCCCAGGCCTTTGACGAGCGCGTGCACGCGGGCCGCCGCGCGCGTCATGTCGAGACCGTCCGCGGGGATGTCGGAGCCGCCGATGCCCGGCAGGTCGGGGGCGATGATGGTGAAGCCCGCCGCGAGCCGCGGGATCAACGGCCGCCACATGTGCGAGGTTTCGGCGTAGCCGTGCAGCAGCAGGACGGCGGGACCGTGCCCGGCCGTGAGATACCGCAGCTTCACCCCGTCCGCGACCGCGGTGCGCGCAGCGATCGGATCGGTTCCTCCGACGACAGGCGGCGTGGCGCCGCGCGAGGGCACCTGAGAAAGGAGGATCAGTATCAATATGAAGTAACAGAGGTGCCAGCGGCTCGTCATGAGACCCTCCTGCCGCTCGCGGCGGCTGTTCGTGTGAGAACCTGGGGGTGCAGGATACGTCAAGATACGCCACGTACGCTGTCGACGCGTGGCGTCGGCGGTGCGGTTGCGCCGGATGAGACCGGGGCCCCATTCTCCGCGGATCCCTGAAAATTTCCGGTTGACCGGACGCAAAGTCCGGTCGTACATTTCCATCCAATCCGTGAATTTCGCCGCAGAGGAGGTGTCCATGCCTCTGTCGCGGCCGGGCCCCAGGCTTCACCCCGCCCACGTTCTCGCCCCCACTAGGAACCTCTTGGCCGCTATTCGTGTCGCTGCCTTCGTGGACGGCTTCAACTCCGCCGATGAACACAACGGCGCGCGGGTGGGCGGGTTCAGAGGGCAGAGGACCTGCCCCAAAAAAATAACCCCGAGCGAGGCCTTTCGGCGTGTCGAGCGGGGAGCAAATAACGTAGAAATCATAACATGGGATCGGGGCGGGGTAGGGATCTCCTCCTTATGGGCGAGAACCCTTATTCAAACGAACCACCGAAGATTTAATAGGGATCGGCTTGTTAAGAGTTGCTGAAGAGGACCCCTCACGGCCTTCGAGCAGAGGATGCGCTCGGCAGAGTCGATGAAGTGCTCGGGTTGACTATATGTACATTTGTGCATATCATTACCTGAACACGACGGGACGTCAGAATCCGAAGGGCTCGCGCTCGCGGGGCGACCCGAGCGGGGCGGCAAAATGAGGGGAGGACGATGCGAAAGTCATACGACTTCAGTCGGGGACGGCGCGCTCCGGTAGTCAAGGCCCCGGCGGGCAAGACCCGGATCACCATCCGACTGGACGATGACGTTCTGGCGTGGTTCAAATCCCAGGTCCACAAGGCCGGCGGCGGGAATTACCAGACTCTCATCAATCGGACACTCAGGGCGCACGTGAGCTCCGAATACAACCCTCTAGAGGACACGTTGCGTCGCGTGCTGCGGGAGGAAATGCCTGCCTACCGTGTGAAGCGGAGGCTGCGTGAAGAGTCGCACGGGAGCCGCCGCAAGGCTTGACACGTTGATGACGGTCGAGGAGTATACCGGCAACTTGAGGAGGGTCAGACTTGAAGTCCGCACAGCACCTTGCCAGAGATCCGAAGCCCCTGACTCCGCGCCAGTGGGAATCCGTCACCAAGTCTCTTCTTGACCTCGTTGTGAAATCTGACGAGGTGCGCAGAGAAGTGCCGCGGAACGGCTCGAAGGAGCCTGGCTCCCGCGTCGACAGGGATCGCTGAACCCTCGGCCTCGCTTCTCCGGGCCCTGATGCCCGGCAGCTCTGACTCGAGGCTGTTTCCTGGGGCCGCCATTGAACGGCTTTGCCTCGACGTTGGCGCTTGTCTTCGACTTCGACGACACCCTCACCCCCGACTCCACGACCGCCCTCCTGGAGAGGCATGGCGTCAACACCCGCAAATTCTGGAAGAAAGACACGAAGGCCCTGATCGCCCAAGGCTACGACCCCGCCCTGGCCTACCTGAAGCTGCTGCTCAATAACATCGGGCCCGGCCGGCCGCTGGGCGCTCTTACCAATGCCGACCTCCGGGCGTTCGGGGCAACTCTTACCCTGTACCCCGGGCTGCCCGACCTTCTCTCTGATCTGCGCGCGAGCGTCAAGAAGGTCAAGAACATCGAGATTGAATTCTTCGTGATCTCGGGAGGATTGCGGGAAATCATTCAGGGGCACCGCTTCATTCGCCGGGAATTCTCCGGAGTCTACGGGTGTGAGCTGGCCGGCGATGAAGAGAGCGGTGTCCTCAAGTTCGAGATCAACAAAGGACTCGCCCCGAGCAGGACCAGGAGGAATCCTTACCTCGTCAACCGGGACGTTCCGCAATCCAAGCGGCGAGTGCCATTCAAGAACTTGATCTACGTCGGAGATGGACTCACGGATATCCCCTGCTTCTCATTGGTCAAGTATTTCGGCGGGACGACCTTCGGAGGTTTCAATCCCGGTGACGAGGGGAAAGCGAAAAGAGCGCTGGTCGAATTCTTGATTCCCTCGAGGGTCATCAGCATGCACGCGCCAAAATATGGGCGAAAGGACGACCTTGGTGCCTTGATCAGGGCCGCGGTCGCGACCCAGTGCTCGAGGATCAAGCTGGAACGCCAGGAGACCGAAGGGAAGTCGCGCTGAATTGCTCCACAACGCCGCGTTCAACCGGCACGCCCTTCCTGGCCCCCCTGGGCGTCGGGCTGATAAGATGCACACTATCAGAAGAGGATTGCAGATGGCCGACCGCCCGCGCTCCGATTCCGAGGAACAGGAGGATTTCGCACGGATGCTGGAGGAGGCGTCCGCGCCGAAGTTCCACCGGGAGGGGGAGACGGTCGAGGGGACCATCGTGGCGATCGGAGGGGAGGTCGCGTTCGTCGACGTCGGCGGGAAGGGGGAGGCGACCATCGACCTCGCGGAGCTGGCGGATCCGGACAGCGACGTCCAGGTGAAGGTCGGGGACAAGGTCCAGGCCGTCGTCGTCTCGACGGTCGGCGGGCTGAAGCTCTCCCACAAGCTCGCCCGGGGAGCCGTCACGCGGCAGCGCCTGAGCGAGGCCTTCCGGGCCGGGATCCCGGTGGAGGGGCGCGTCGAGAAGGCGATCAAGGGGGGATACGAGGTCCGGGTCGGCGGGCAGCGCGCCTTCTGTCCGATCTCGCAGATCGACACCCGGTTCACCGCCGATCCTTCGGTCCACGTCGGGCAGGGCTACACGTTCCGGATCATCGAATGCAAAGAGGATGGCAAGGAGCTGGTCGTCTCCCGGCGCGCCTTCCTGCAGGAAGAGGAGGCCGAGAAGGCCGAGGAGGTCCGCAAGGCTGTGGTCCCCGGAGCGGTCCTGTCCGGCCGCGTCGCGTCGGTGATGGCATATGGCGCGTTCGTCGACCTCGGCGGCGGGGTCCAGGGGCTCCTGCATGTGTCGGAGATGGGCTGGTCGCGGGTGGGGAATCCACTGGACGTGGTCCAACCTGGCGACACGATCACGGTCAAAGTCCTGCGCGTGGGGGACGGCGACGGAAAAATCTCGCTCGGTCTGAAGCAGCTGCAGGCCGATCCCTGGTCGACGGTGGCCGAGAAGTACAGAGTGGGCCAGGCGCTGATGGCGAAGGTCACCCGGGTCGCCGACTTCGGCGCCTTCGTGGAGCTGGAGCCGGGGATCGAGGCCCTGGCCCACGTGTCGGCGTTCGCGCCCACGGGGAAGAGGGACGGATGGAAGGCCGCCGCTACGCCCGGCGCCGCCGTGGCGATCGAGATCCTGAACATCGATCTGGAAAAGAAGAGGATCGGCGTCGCGGTGCTGGAGGCCGGTACCGTGAGGGCCGAGGGCGCGACGGGGAGTGCCGCGGCGGGATCCGAGGCCCCGCAGCCCCAGGCCCGGGTGGAGATCGTGGCCGGGGCCCGCCTCACGGGTAAGGTGGAGCGGCTCGAGACTTACGGCGTGTTCGTTTTCCTGGCGCCCGGGCGGACCGGTCTCATCCACGTCTCGGAGACCGGGGTTGACAGGGGGGGCGACATCAAGAAGGCCTTTCCTCTGGGGAGCGACGTCGAGGTGATCGTGCTCGAGGTGGACCCGGCCGGGCGGCGGATCCAGCTCAGTCGCAAGGCGGTCCTCGAGGCGGGAGAGAAGCGCGAGGTCCGCGAGTACGCCGAGCAGCAGGAGCAGGCGCAGCCCGGAAGTTTCGGCTCGCTCGCCGACAAGCTGCGCGCGGCGATGAGGCCGCCGAAGAAATAGGGACGCGACATGCGGCAAGCAATGCGGGTAGCCTCAGTCCTCTTCGCGGTAGGCTGCGCGGCCGGCGCCGCGCGCGCGCAGGCGCCCGCCACGTTCACCTGGGAATGGAAGCCGTTCGGCCTGCACGGCGTGCTGGTGCGCTCGCTGGCGGCCGCGCCATCCGTTCTGTGCGCGGGGACCCAGGGGCGCGGGATCTTCTGCCTGGATCTGTCCGCGACCGGCAACGGCTGGCGGCCGGCGGGGCTCGACGGCGCCACGGTCACCTGGATCTGGATCGATCCGCGGCGGCCGCAGGTGCGCTTCGCCGCCTGCGACGGATCCGGCGGCTTCCACAGGCTGTATCAGAACCTCAACGGCGGGGCCACCTGGACGCCGATCGACGGCGGGTTCCCGGGTGGATTCCCGCCGTACGTCTATGCCGTCCAGGGTGTCCCGGGGGGCCCCGCCGTATTCGCAGCGGGCGGCGGCATCTGGAAGTCCGACGATCTCGGAATGACGTGGAGACTCCTCCCCGCCGACGAGGGCGACGACTGCCTGGAGATCGCCCCGACCGACCTGCGCACAGTCTGGTCGGGAGGCGAGACGGCGTTCTTCAGCGGCTTCACGCTGCAGTCCCGCGACGGTGGGGCGACCTGGAAGACCGTGTGGGACTCGGGGCTGATCGGCGACAACCAGACGTCGGACGTCTCGGCCCACCCGCTCGTGCATGGCCTGGCGATCACCGGGCACGAGGGGTTCGTCCTGCGCACGACCGACAACGGCGACTCTTTCAGCGAGGTGCTCGCCGCCCCGGCCCGCTTCTTCCTGGATTGGGACGCCGCCAACCCGTCCCGCGCCTACGCCGCCGGCTCGCCGAACGGCGGCACGGCGTACGCCTTCGTCAGCCGCGACTTCGGCGCGACCTGGCAGGAGATCACCGGGACGCTCCTCGCGCCGCGGACCGTCTACCGGGTGGAGGCCGACGACGCGCGCCTCGGCGTGGTCTACGCCGCCACCGACGACGGGGTCTGGCGCCACTACGGTGGAGGGCTCCCGGCCTGCCTCGACACCCGGGGCGGGTTCGAGGAGCTGCTCCTGTGGCCCGGGGTCTGCTCTCCCGTCGGCGCGCAGTGGCCGGTGATCCCGGGCGACGCGATCGCCTTCGACCCGGCCGGCGTGAGGCTGGAGGCGGACCGCGTCAATCTCGGCGAGGTGGAGTGTCTCATCGTCGGCGGTGATGTCGCGTTCACGACGATCGACACGCCGGAGCCGGCCCCTGGAAAAGCGATCGCGATCCTGACCCGTCCCGCCGGCGCGCTCGACTACGGTCAATCGAGCGACGGTCTGCCGCGTCTCCCCGCGGCCGGCGACTGTGGGACTCCTGGGGTTACCCCCTGAAAGCCCAAGGCCACTCTACATTCCAGGACGTTACGTTGACCCGCGTGCGCGCGGCTTATGGAAGGATGATCCGATGACGGCGTATTCCGGTCGAGGGCGGGGCTCTGCCCGATACAGCATTGCCGTGGTGGTGTCGGTCCTTGCGTTCGCGGCCACGGTCGCGTCGTCGCACGCGGCGGTCACGATCACTGAAGCGCCTGATTTTCAGGTGTCGATCACGGCCGGCGAAGCCGTATCGGTCGGTTGTTCGTCCGGCAACGTCGTGGTCGTGGTCGACAGCGTGCCGACCACGACGGCGACTCCCTGCAATTCGGTGACGAGCCTCTCCGTGTCCGCCACGGGACCGTTCGACAACACGATCGATCTGCGTGAAGTCAGCAGCCTGAATTTCACGGCGATCGCGTCCCAGGTGATCGACGGCGGCGCGGGCAACGACGTGCTGATCGGGACTCCGCTCGAGGACACGATCGTCGGCGGCGACGGCGACGATACGATCAGCGCGGGCCGGGGGAATGACATCGTGTTCGGGTCCGACGGCGACGATGTCCTGACCTGGAATCCCGGGGACGGCAGCGATGTGTTCGAAGGCGGGGCGGGCATCGACACGCTGACGTTCAACGGCTCGAACGTTTCGGAGCACATCACGGTCGATGCGAACGGCACGCGCGTCCGCCTCTTCCGTGACGTCGCCGCCATCACGATGGATCTCGGCACCACCGAGCGGATCGGCATCAGCAGCCTCGGGGGGGTCGATGACGTGACGATCACGGATCTCACAGGCGTCACCGACCTTGCGGTGATCGGTGTGTCGCTCGGCGACGGGGATGACACAGCCGACGCTTCGACGCAGCTGAATCCCGCCGTCGTGCTGGCGTTCGACGGTGGCGCAGGAAACGACGTGCTTAAGGGCAGCCCCCAAGGGGACACGATCCTCGGCGGTGAGGGCGACGACACGCTCAACGGTCTCGGCGGCGACGACACGATCGATGGCGGCGGTGGCAACGACACCCTCGCCGGCGGGCCGGGCCACGACGTGGTCGCCGGCTCGGACGGCGACGATGCGTTGATTTGGAATCCGGGCGACGGCAGCGACACGATCGAAGGGGGGCCGGGCACGGACGCCCTGCTGTTCAACGGGTCGAACGCGAACGAGAACTTCACTCTGGGTGCGAGCGGCACGCGCGTCGTGCTGCAGCGCGACGTCGCCGCCATCACGATGGATATCGGCACCATCGAGACCATCGCGCTCGACACGCACGACGGCCTGAACAACCTCACGGTCGAGGACCTCACCGGGGTGGCGGATCTCACGGGAGTCACGATCCAGCTGGGTAACACCGGCGACACGGTCGACGCCTCGACGCAGGCCAACCCCGCGATCGGTCTGACGATCCATGGCGGATTCGCCGCCGACCGGATCACCGGAGGGGCGGGGCCGGACATCATCTTCGGCCGGCGCGGTGACGACGTGCTCGCCGGCTCGGGCGGAAACGACACGTTCACGTGGAATCCCGGGGACGGCAACGACACGATCGAAGGGGGCGCCGGACTCGACAATCTCGTGTTCAACGGATCGGGGGCGAACGAGAAGATCACGTTCGAGGGGAACGGTCCCCGGGTGCGGATGCTGCGCGACGTCGCCGCCATCGTCATGGACCTCGCCGGACTCGAGACCGTCACCCTGGACACCCTGGCCGGAACGGACAACGTCGTCGTAGAGGACCTCACCGGGGTGGCGGATCTCACCGGTCTCGCGATCACCCTCGGGAACGAGAACGATACCGTCGACGCCTCCGCCCAGCTGAACCCGGGGGTCGCCATGACCATCAACGGCGAGTTCGGCGACGATGTTCTCACCGGCGGGGCGGGGCCGGACGTCATCCACGGCGGCCGCGGAAGCGACGTGATGAACGGATCGGGAGGGGACGACACCTTCGACTGGAACCCAGGGGATGGCAGCGACACGATCGACGGTGGCGGCGGAGACGACACGCTGCTGTTCAACGGCTCGAACGTGAACGAAAGATTCGGCATCTCCGGCACGCCGGCCGGCTTCCTCCTGACGCGCGACATTGCGGCGATCTCCACGCCGGTCGATGCGGTCGAGACGTTGCATCTCCTGATGTTGGGGGGGGACGACCACGTCGATACCGTCGGCCTTCCGTCGACGACGCAGTCGCTCGACGGCGGCAACCAGGCGACCGCCGACACCTTGACGGTGGACGCGCAAGGGGCCGTCGTGACCACCGGATCGGGAACGATCGAGATCGCGGGATCCCGACCGATCCAGCATGCGAACTTCGAGTCGGTGAACGTGCTCAACGCGGCCGTCCCGGCCGCGTCGCTCTCGGCGACGAAGTCGGTCACGCCACCGGCGCGCGTCGGAGGTCTCGTCACCTACACCATCCTCGTGATGAATACCGGCACGGCACAGCAGCCCGACAATCCGGGCGCGGAGCTCACCGACGTGCTCCCGGCGGAGCTGCAGCTGGTCTCGGCGACCGCGACGGGGGGGACTGCCCTCGCGACGCAGCAGACGAATACCGTGACCTGGAACGGCTCGCTCGACGCCGGGGCGTCGATCACGGTCACGATCCGGGCGGCGCTGAAGGTCGGTCTGGCGGCCGGGAAGACGGTGTCGAACCAGGCCACGGTTTCCTTCGATGCCGACGGGGACGGCTCGAACGAGAGCAGCCGCTTGAGCGATGATCCGGCTCTGCCGAGGTCCTCGGATCCGACGGCATTCACAGCAAGTGTTCCGGGCAGGCGGTAGCGGTGAACTGAGACTGGCGGAAGCCGAGCGCGTTATCCGGCGCCCGGAGTGCGCGGCTCGCGGCCCAGGACGAGGATCGGCTCGTCCAGGGCCTGCCGGTATTCCTCCTCGTCCAGGGCGTCCTCGGAGCGGAGCTTCGCGAGCAGGTTGTCCACGAGCAGGCGGAGGCCGGGCCCGGGCGTGCCGTGGGCGAAGGAGCTCTGGTACTTCACGGGCCCGGGGATCAGCGAAACCAGGAACGCCATCTGGGCCGGCGTCAAATCCCGGGGCTCACGGCCGAAGTAGGTGCGGGCGGCGGGCCGCAGACCGAAGAGTCCCGGGCCCCATTCGATGACGTTGAGGTAGACCTCGAGGATGCGGTCCTTGCCGAGGGCCGACTCGAGAAGCAGCGTGAGCGACAGCTCCTGCAGCTTGCGCCCGAAGCTCTTCTCGGGGGACAGGAACAGGTTCTTGGCGAGCTGCTGCGTGATCGTCGAAGCGCCGCGCGCGGCGCCGCCGCGGGCCCAGTTGGTCAGGAGCGCCGCGGGGACCTCCCTGAAGTCGATGCCGGGATGCGTGTAGAAGCCCGCATCTTCCCCCAGAAGGAGCGTGCGCAGGAAGAGCGGCGGCACCGCGGCGAGCGGGATGAAGTCGGGGGACGCGGGGGAGACGTCGATCGAATGGACTGGGCCCGGGCCCAGTCCGGCCTCGAGCACGAAGTCTCCCCGGAGCCGCTCAATCGCGGCAGGCAGCCGCCGCGGCGGTGTGAAGTCGAGCCGCTGCTTCACCACGAAGGACATCGGGTCCGAGAGGCGGCCCTGCGAGCGGACGGCGAGCGAGGCCGAGCCGAGGTCGTCGCCGAGCCCGGCGGCGGCCGCGGGGCCGAGCCTCTGCGGCGCCTCGAGACCCGAGGTGCGCAACAGGCGCGCGAAGTCCAGGCGCTCCACATCGAGCGTCAGGTCCACGCTCGGGTCGGTGTCGAGATCGCGAACTGCGAGGGTGCCCGAGACGGCCGCCCCGGCGATCGTCGCGCGCCAGCTCGGGACGTCGAGAAAACCCTCCGCCCGTGTCCAGGAGCCGGTCCCCCGCACGGCCACCTCCGTGGGCTCGCCGAGCTCCTGCTGCTCCGACCCGTCCCCCTTGAGCGCGGGCAGGCGGGCGGAGCGTGCGGCCATGTCCAGGTCGAAGGATTCGACGCCGGCCGAGGTCCTCAAGGTCAGCGAACCGCGGATCGTCCCGCCGTCGAGCAGGGGTTGGTCGAACCGTCGCACGTCGAGGAGCCGGCCCAGCGGCAGGTCGCGGGCCTCGAGCGCCCAGGTGCTGCCGCCGGGGCCGACGATCCGGCTCAGGACCAGCCCGGCCTGCGGCCGCCGCAGCGCGACACGCAAGCCGTCACGACCGAGGCCGACGACGTCCCAGGTGGTCGACTCCGCGGCGACCGTCAGCCCCGCAGGCCCGTGCAGAACGGCGTGACCCACGGTGAGGCGCGTCCGCCCGGGCCACCAGCCCTCGACCGTGTCGGCGCTCAGGCGCCAGCGCTCCGTCTGCTCGAGAGCGACGCCGGTCAGCAGGAGCGGAGGCCAGAGGCCGACGCGCACGCTGTCGATCCGGGCCACGAGCCCGCGCCGCGCGGCCTCGGCCTCGATCCGCCCGCGGACGGCGCGGGCGAGCAGCGGCCGGGCCGCCAGCGCTCCGAGGCCCAGCGCCAGCGCGGCCGCCACGGCGGCGATCAGCCGGCGTCGTCGGGGAGGAAGGGGGCGAACCGTGAACACGGTTCAAGGATAGATCGGTTCGCATCGCGCCGCGCACAACCGGGGTCAGGTCTCGCTAGAAGTTCGTGAACAGGAGATGATTATTGGCGCTCTGGCCGTTCGTGACGATGTTCTTCGTCGTCAGGTTGAAGAGCGCGTCGCGGACCTGCTGCGCCGTCGCGGTCGGGTTGCCCTGCAGGTACAGGGCGGCCACGCCGGTGACATGCGGTGTTGCCATCGACGTGCCGCTGATCGTGTTCGTCGATGTGTCGGTCAGCCACCAGGCCGACGTGATGTTCACGCCGGGGGCGAACCAGTCGACGCACGAGCCGAAGTCCGAGAAGCTCGCCCTGCCGTCGGCCGAATCGGTCGCGCCCACGGTGATCGCCTCCGCCACGTCGGCCGGGGAGCCCCCGCAGGCGTCGGCGTTGTCGTTCCCGGCGGCGACGGAGTAGACGACGCCGTCGGCGATCGAGTTGCGGACGGCCTGGTCGAGCGCCGCCGACTGGCCGCCGCCGAGGCTCATGTTCGCGACCGCGGGCGCGCCCGCGACGTGGTCGCCGGTGACCCAGTCGATACCTGCGATCACGCCCGAGTTGAGCCCGATGCCGGCGCAGTTCAGCACGCGCACGGCGACGAGCCGGACGCCTTTCGCTATTCCGTAGGTCGCCCCGCCGATCGTCCCGGAAACGTGCGTGCCGTGTCCGTTGCAGTCGTCGGAGCTCAGCCCCATGGTGACCGCGTCGAAGCCGTGCACGGCGCGCCCGCCGAACTCGGTGTGGGTCTTCCGGATCCCAGTGTCGATCACGTAGGCGGACACGCCCGCTCCGGTGGCCGTGTACGTGTAGGTGCCGGAGAGCGGCAGCGCACGCTGATCGGTTCGGTCGATACCCCAGGTCGCACCGGTCTGGGTGGTGAGAGCGTGGACCGGCTGGTCTCGCTCGACGTAGGCCACGCGCGCGTCGTTGCGCAGGGCGTCGAGGGCGGCCGCGGGCACGAGGGCGGAGTAGCCTTGCAGCGCCTGCGTGTAGACGAAGCCGACCTGGAGACCGAGCCGCACGGCGTGCTCGGCGGCGACCGCGGCGGCATTCGCGCCGGGCTTCAGCACGACGATGTATCCCTGCGGGGAGGCCACGTCGGCCAGGGTGATGGGGAGGGCGACGACCGCGATAGCGCACAGCGCGATGACGACGAGGGCCGGACGTTTCATGCTGAGTCTCCTCCTGATATTGAACCGTTTCCCGAATGCTCGGCGCCAAAATGCTCCGGTACGCGCAGGGCAGCAATCAGGCAGTCCACTGGATCGAGGTGGTGAGACTCCTGATCGCCAGGGCGGGGTTTATCCGATGCGTCTCCGTGATCATCCTGCGGTGAGGCCGCTCGTGGGATGGGCCTCCGGAGTGTCAAGTTCTCGCGACCCGGAGCCCGATCCGTAATAAAATCCCTGGCCTCACTCGTTGAAAGGAGCTCCGCCCATGTCGAGGACCGGTCTGCTTCTGGTCGCCGCCGCCATCGTGCTTGCCGCCACTCCCGTGAAAACCGGGAACCTGCTGCTCGAGAAATGGACCGGGTCGTACGGCGGCGTGCCGCCGTTCGACAAAGCCAAGGTCGCGGATTTCAAGCCCGCCCTTGAAACCGCGATGGCCGAGAACCTGAAAGAGATCGACGCGATCGCGAAGAATCCGGCGAAGCCCGATTTCGACAACACCATCGCCGCCTTCGAGCGGGCGGGAAAGCCGTACGACCGGGCCACGGCGATCTACCGCGTCTTCAGCTCGACGATGAGCACGGACGACTTCCAGAAGGTCGAGACGGAGATGGCGCCGAAGATCGCGGCCTTCAACGATCAGATCGTCCAGAACAAGGAGCTGTTCTCGCGCATCGCCGCCGTCTACGACGCGCGGGAGGCGAGCGGGCTGACGCCGGAGCAGAAGCGGCTGGTCTGGCTCGACTACACGACCTTCGTCCGCGCCGGCGCGCGCCTCGAAGGCGCCGCCCGGCAGCGCGTGGCGGAGATCAACCAGAGACTCGCCAGCCTGTTCACGAAGTTCTCCCAGAATCTCCTCGCCGACGAGAAGGACTACGTCCTCTACCTCGAGAAGGAATCGGACCTCGCGGGGCTGCCGGACGGGGTGCGCACGGGGGCCGCGCAAGCCGCCGAGGCGCGCGGGCACAAGGGACAGTGGGCGATCCTGAACACGCGCTCGAGCATGGAGCCGTTCCTGACGTACTCCGACCGGCGCGACCTGCGCGAAAAGGTGTGGCGCACCTACTACGCCCGATGCAACAACGGCGACGCGAAGGACAACAACGCGACGATCTCCGAGATCCTGAAGCTGCGCGCCGAGCGGGCGAATCTCCTCGGCTACAAGACGCACGCCCACTGGCGGCTCGAGGATACGATGGCCAAGACCCCCGAGCGCGCCATGGAGCTGATGGAGGCGGTCTGGAAGCCGGCCGTCGCCCGCGTGCACGAGGAGGTCGCCGACATGCAGGGGGTGGCGGACGCGGAGGCGGCCAAGGGCGGCCCCAAGGTCACCATCGAGCCGTGGGATTACCGGTACTACGCCGAGAAGGTCCGCAAGGCCAAGTACGACCTCGACCAGAACGCCGTCACGCCCTACCTGCAGCTCGAGAAGATGCGCGAGGCGATCTTCTGGAACGCCGGCCAGCTGTTCGGACTGCAGTTCAAACCGGCCACGGGCGTTCCCGTCGTGCATCCGGACATCCGCGTGTGGGAAGTCACCGACGCGGCCGGGAAGCACGTCGGGCTGTGGTACTTCGACCCGTACGCGCGCCCCGGCAAGAATTCGGGGGCCTGGATGAACGCATACCGCAACCAGTCGAAGTACGACGGTGTCGTGACGACGATCGTGTCGAACAACGCGAACTTCGTCAAAGGGAAGCCGGGGGAGCCGGTGCTGATCAGCTGGGACGACGCGCTGACGATGTTCCATGAATTCGGGCACGCGCTGCACGGGCTCCTGTCATCCGTGAACTACCCGTCCCTCGCCGGCACGAACGTCGCGCGCGACTACGTCGAGTTCCCGTCGCAGCTTCTCGAGCACTGGGTGCCGGTCCCCGAGATCCTCAACCGCTTCGCCCTGAACTACCAGACCGGCAAGCCGATGCCGAAGGAGCTGGTGGACAAGATCGATCGGGCCTCGAAGTTCAACCAGGGGTTCATCACGGTGGAGTACCTCGCCGGCGCCCTCGTCGACATGAAGCTGCACCTCGCGGCCACGGCGGACAAGACGATCGATCCGCAGGTCTTCGAGCGCGAGACGCTCGCAGCGCTCGGCATGCCTAAAGAGATCGTGATGCGGCATCGGACGACGCAGTTCGCCCATATCTTCTCGAGCGACAGCTATTCCGCCGGCTACTACAGCTATCTCTGGTCCGACACCCTCTCGGCCGACGCCTGGGAGGCGTTCGTGGAGGCCGGCGGACCGTACGACAAGACGGTCGCGAAGCGCCTGCTCGACAACGTCTTCTCGACGGGGAACACCATCGATCCCGCCGAGGACTACCGCAAGTTCCGCGGCCGCGATCCTGGAATCGCGGCCCTGATGCGCAAGCGCGGATTCCCGGTGCCGGTGGCGCAGACCGGCGGAACGTCCACACCGGGATAGACGCGAAACGGCTGAGGATCTTCCAGGATCAGGCGTTCACGATTGCGCGGCGTGGCCGCTTCCGCCGCGACCGCCCGGAGGGTGTCCGGGGTCCCTTGACATAAGGGGCTCCGCGGCGCTCTGAAAGTCTGCCCGCCCCGCCCTTCCGCTCGAGCAGGGCGAGGGCCGTCGCCGGGTCGACTGTCTGAACCGGCGAGGCCGCGAAGCGGGCGGGATCGCGGGTCACGATGAAGTCGCAGCCGGCTGCCTCGGCGGCGGCTGCGCAGACTGCGTCCTCGAAGTCCGTCCAGCCGAGCGTCAGGGCGCGCTGAAGGGTCGCCTGCCCGACGGCCGCCACGCCGAAGACCGAGAGCAGATGCGCGACGGCGCGCCGGGCGGAGTCGGCCCCCCGGGCGCGCGAAAACAGATAGAAGAGAGTCGTGACGCCGTGGCCGGGCACGAGACCCGTCACCTGTCGGGTTTCGACGGCCGTCCAGATCTTCGTCGCGACTTCCGCATGAGGCGCCCGCTCGAGGACGGCATCGAGCAGAACGTTGACGTCCACGAGGGTGCGCTTCAACGGTATTTCCGCTCCAGGTACCTTCGATAGTCGGTGGGGTCGGGCTTCGAGTCTTTCAATTCGGCCCGAAGACGAGCCAAAACCGGGGGAAGTTCTTCGTCGTCCTTTGCGATCCTCATGACTACAAGGGAGAGGATCTTTTCGACCAGGCGTGACACGGAGGTCCCTTGCCGGGCCGCATAGCGCTTGGCGCGGGCCACGACGGCTGCGTCAACGTTCAGGGTCAATTTCGCCATGTACGTATGATATACGCGGGCGCGTACGTACGCAATGGAGTACCGCAGGTCTCAACCCTGGGCGCCGCCCTCCGGCGGCTTCCTGAGCACCGAGAGGCGGTCGCGAAACTCCGATCGGACCTCGATGAAGTCCTCGTGGGTCAGGCGGAGCTCGTCGGCGATGCGGCGGATCTCGTTGTCTTCCATGACCGAGATCGAATCGTCGGACGCCGAGACGGCGAACAGGCAGCGCAGGAGGGCCAGTTTCTCCTCCCGGGTGGCCAGCCTGTTGAACTCCCGCGTCACGATGTAGTTCTCGGTGCCGCCGAACAGGATCGCCTGCGTCTTGGCCATCTGCACCACCAGGATGGCCTGCTCGGGGGTGAGCTCGCCCGCCTCCTCGACAATCGATTCCATGGCCCGGGTCTCGGCCTCGCTGATCACCAGATCGGCTCGGGCCACGCGGCTGAGGATGTAGGCGAAGATGGCGATGTGGCGGGCCCGGTCGGGCTCGAGGCGGTCGAGGGCCGCGACGATTTTTCTTACGGTCTCGGTCTCGGCCGATTCATGCGCCGCGGCCGTCCGGCCCGGATCGTACCCGAGAAATTTCAGGATCGACATGTACGGAATTATACCTTCCCCTCCGGCGACCGGCCCAGCATAGCCTCGGCGGCGTCGAGGCCGCTCTGCCAGGCGCCGTGCGCGTCTCCGGCCCAGGCGATCGGGATGGCCTCGCCGGCGAAGAACAGGCGGTCGTCGATCGGACGGCCGAGGGCACCGCGGGCATCGGCGTGGCCGGGGAGCGGCGCAGAGTAGGTCCCGTGCGTGAGGTCGTCCTGGTTCCAGCCGGTGCGGGCGCTGGTGCGGAGCGAGCGGCGGATCGACGTGCCGAAAATTCCGGCGAGAGTATCGAGGGCGAAGTCTTCGGCGGCGCGGCCCCCGGCTTCCTCGAGGCGGAGCGCCAGGTCGCCGTCCAGGTAGCAGGTGACTCCGTCCCAGCCGGTCGGCCAGATCTCGACGTCCATGGCGTCGCGGCCGTGCCGCCTCATCGACGTCAGGAACGCCGGGCCGGTGAGACCGGTGACGTCGGCCGTGAACTCGAGCCCGATCTTCAGCGCCCGGGCCATCGGGAGCGCTTCGATCGCCCGCAGCTTCCAGTCGGGGAGGCGCGGCGTGAAGTCGATCGCCTCGGCCCGCAGCACACCGGTCGAGACGGTGACGAGAACCTGGGACGCCTCGCAGAGGCCGGCATCGGACTCGATCCGCGGCCGTGCCCCGGTCAGGTCGATTCGCCGCACGCGGGCCCCCAGGGTCACCGGCACATCGGCGAACTGGGCGTAAACCAGCGCCCCGAACCCATCCCGGACCGGACGGTCCTCCCCGATCCAGCGGTAGTTGGCGAAGTCGCGGGTGGACGCAAGACGCGGCTCGATCCCCATCTTGGCGGTGAAGCAGTGCGCGGCGTAGGCGGCGGCCTGGTGAGTCCGGTCGATATGCTCCGACACCGGCGGATCGGCCCCGGCGCGGCCGGCGCGCCGGACGGCGGCGAAGGTGCGCTCGCGAAACTCCACGGCCGCCTGCTCGTCGCCCGGCGACAGTCTTGCGCCGTCAACGTAGATGCCTCCGTGCGCCGCCTCGCGGGCGTACACGAACCCGCTTGCGTCGGCGAACCGCGTGAAGGGATTTTCCTCCGGTGAGTGCAGCCAGTGGCAGCCGTGGTCGAACGGGCGGCGAAAGGTGGTCGTGTCGGTGAAGGCGCGGCCGCCGATCCGATCGCGCCCCTCGAGCACCAGCACCCGGCGTCCGGCCTTCTGCAGCCGGCGGGCGGCCGCCAGTCCGGACACCCCGGCCCCGATGATGATGGCGTCGTGGATGGCAATGGGCACCAGGGGATCATACCTGTGGTCCGGCGCCTGTTACCGATCCGTAATCCGCCCGCCGGCGCTTGCAACACTCCCGCAATTACCTAGATTGGATCCGTGCGCCGCCCGCGGGCGACGCCGCCGGGGGCGCTTCGTGGCGATACCTGGCGACGATTGTTCGCAGGCGTGAGGATTCGAACCGTGCGTGGCAGGCGATTTGTGCCGCAGACAGCGCTGCTTCTCCTCCTGGCGGCCGCGGGCTCCTCCTGCGCGACCCAGTCCGTCGAGCCGACCCTCACGCTCGAGCAGCATTCCCTGCGGATTCCGCTCACTCTCGAGGCGGACGGGACGGTTGTGCTTGCGGAGCGTCCGCCCCTGGTCGGCCGGATCGACCTGTCGCCGATCCTGAAGGCGGAAGGGGTCCTGCCCGGGGCGAGGACGTCCGCGACCGTCCAGCTGATGATGAACTATGGCCGGCTCTACGTCGTGGCCGATGCCTTTCGCGCCCTCTGGGAGATCACCCCGCAGCCCGGCACGACCACGGCCTCGTACCGGCCGATCCCCGTGGTCCGGGAGGCGGGTCAGGAACCGATGAAGGACGTCCGGCTGTCCCGGTACGGTTCCGCCCGCTCGTCCTGTCTCCGCCTCGATCGCGCGGGTGCGAACCCGGTCTTCATCACGTCCAGAGGGGAAGCCCGGGATGATTGTCCGTAGGACGGCTGTTCTCGCGGGCGCGCTCGTTCTCGGGGTCACCTGCGTGCGGGGCGCGTCGCAGGTCGAGGCGGATCCTCACGAGCTGTACGAAAGGGCCCGCGGGTGCCTGGCGGACGGCGAGCTGCGTGCTGCGGGCTCGGCGGTCTCACGGCTGCGGACGCTGATCGAGAAGCGGCCGGACTGGGATCCCGAGGGGGTGTTCACCAAGGAGCTCCTGCCGCCGCTCCAGGCCAGGCTGAGCCGGCTGCAGGCGGTCACCCACAAGCTCGACGACTTCACCGTCAAGGCCCTCCAGGACCTGCAGCCCCCTGACATCAAGAAGGACATTTCGACCGTGCGCGACTACACGGAGTGGGCCACGTCGGTCATCCAGCGTCTGCGCGCGGAACGGGATCAACTCATCGGAGCCTTGCTTGCCGATTCGGAGGAGCGGGCGTTCCTGACCCACACGGAGAGCTACGAAAGGACCGAGCGGCTCCTCGAGATCGACGTGCTGAAGCGGATGGCCGACACGGCCGGCGACGATATTCTCGGTCTTCTCGCCGGGGACCCCGAGCTCGAGTCGGTCCTGGTCCGCTTTCGTCAGCTGAAGCGCGACCTCATGCAGATCGTGGCGGAGCGGGACCAGCTCGATGCGGACGTGAAGAAGTCGCACGAGCACAACGAGGCGGTTCTGGGTGTCCTCGCCGCCGTGGTGACGGATGACGCCTCTTCCAAGACCCACGCGGCCGCCCAGCGACCCGTGAACGTGGCCGATCTCTTCCCTCGGTTCCTGGACGGCGAAATGGAGGCGCTGCGGCGCCGCAGCTACGCGACGGCCTCCGAGCGGGAGGTGCTGCGCGCGAACCTCGAACGCTACCACCGCTACAACGAGGTCCTGCACGCCGCCGGTCTGGCGCAGGACCAGAAGGCAAGAATCGAGGCCCTTGCGAAGGCGGTCGACGATCTTCCCGCGCAGGAAAAGATCCTGGGCCCCCTCTCGGCCGCCGGCCCGGCGTCCCTCGTGCTCATGGGCGCGCTCGTCGTCGCGACGGGAGTTCTGGGGTGGCTGGCGGCCGAGCGGGGACGACGGCTCGCGTCGCTCGCGCGACCGGGCGGCCGGCCGGTCGCGGTCCGTGCGGCCAAGGTCCGCAGGGCGGATGTCGACTCCAAGGCCGTCTGAGTCGCGTTTGTGGTCCGGGCTGGCGTCCACCGGCCCCTTCCTGCGCTCCAGGATGGTCGTGTACTGCGGGCTGGGCTTCACCTTCGGGCTGAGCCTGACCGTGGTCGGCTACCTGGTCGATTACTACGCCCTCTACAAGAACCTGCCTCATGGGCTCACACTCAGGATGGTCGAGGGGCTCCACCGCGTCACGCCGGTCCACTTCTTCACCGACGGGTTCGCCCCGATCCTGGCGGCCGTTGGGGCGCTGGCGGGCCGCCTGCACGACAGGCTCAGGTACCATTCGAACCATCTCGAGGAGATTGTGTCGGCGCGGACAGAGGCTCTGCGGCGCAGCCAGGAGCGCTACGAGCTCGCGGCCCGCGGATCGAATGACGGGCTGTGGGACTGGGATCTGGTCGCGAACACGATCTACTACTCCCCGCGCTGGAAGGCGGCACTCGGCCACGATGACGCCGGGGTCATGGACACTCCCGAGGCGTGGCTCGATCGCGTCCATCCCGAGGATCGCCCCGGCCTCGAGGCGCGGATCAAGAGCCACCTCGCCGGCGGCACGGCGCATCTCGCGGCCGAGTACCGGCTCCGCCACGCCGACGGCTCCTACCGCTGGATGCTGTCGCGGGGCATCGCAGTCCGCGACGAGACGAGCGGGAAGCCTCACCGCTTCGCGGGCTCGCAGACCGACGTGGACGAACGGAAGAAGATGGAGGAGCAGCTGATGCACCTGGCGCTCCACGATCCTCTGACGGATCTCCCGAACCGCACGCTGTTCTTCGATCGTCTGGCGCATTCCTTCGGCCGGGCCCGCAAGCGCCGCAGGGACGAGAGCCTGGCGATCATCTTCGTGGACATCGACCGCTTCAAGAACATCAACGACAGCCTGGGCCACCTGATCGGCGACCGGGTCCTGCAGGAGGTCGCGGGTCGCTTCCGCGCCTGCATCGAGCGTGTGTTCGGCTCCGCGGGAGACGACGAAGAGGAGGTGCTTGGCCGGTACGGCCACCGCAGCCGGGACTGGACGATCGCCCGGATGGGCGGCGACGAGTTCACCGTGCTCCTCCAGGAGATCCAGTCGCTGCGCGAGGCGACGCAGGCGGTGCGGGAGATCGAGGAGGAGTTCCGGAAGCCCGTGAAGATCGAGGGGCGCGAGCTGTACGTGACGCTGAGCACGGGAATCGTCCTGGGACCGGGCAAATACGAGCGGCCCGAGGACCTGCTCAGGGACGCCGATACGGCGATGTACCGGGCCAAGGCCCACGGCCGCGCGCGCTGCGAGATCTTCGACGAGAAGATGCTGGCGCGCGCGCAGGAGCAGCTCAGGCTCGAGACCGACCTCCACCAGGCCCTGGAACGGGACGAGTTCCACGTCGTCTACCAGCCGATCATCGACCTGGAGAACGGCACGCTGCGGGGATTCGAGGCCCTGCTGCGATGGCGGCATCCCGAGAGAGGGCTGATCCCGCCGACGAAATTCATCCCCCTGGCCGAGGAGACCGGTCTCATCCTGCCGCTCGGGAACTGGATCTTCACCGAGGCGTGCCGGCGTCTGCGGCACTGGCACGATCTCGACCCGCGGTTCCGGGCCCTGACTCTGGCGATGAACCTGTCGCTCCGGCAGATCTACAGCGCGGATCTCGAGGAGGAGATCGCGACGCTGGTGGAGGAGGCCGGCCTGGACCCGACGCTTCTGCATTTCGAGATCACCGAGAACACCCTCATCGAGCACCCCAACCAGGTGACCAAGATGCTCCTTCGATTGAAGAGGCGCGGCTTCAAGGTGGCCATCGACGACTTCGGGACCGGCTATTCGTCGCTGGCCGCGCTCCAGAGTCTTCCGGTGGATCTGCTGAAGATCGACCAGGTCTTCGTCGCCCGGATGGAAGAGACCGAGAAGGCGCGCCAGATCGTGGCCACGATCGTCGGTCTGGCGAAGGCACTCGGGCACGAGGTCATCGCGGAAGGGATCGAGACCGACGGGCAGCTCAAGGAGCTCCGCAGGCTCCGCTGCACGCTGGGCCAGGGCCACCTCTTTTCCCCGGCGCTCGAGGGAGATGCGGTGGAGGAGGAGGTGCTGGCCCGCTTCTACCCGGATCTTCCGAAGCCCGCCAGGCGGGAAGCCGGCGCGCGCCGCGCCCGCTGAATCAGCGATTGATCCTGGACTCGATCCGCCGGTCCGGCACGAGCCACATGAGAACGACGACGACGTAGAGCCCGATGGCGATCCAGGACTTGACGAAGGCCAAGGGGATCGCCGTCACGTACAACACGATCGAGATCTTCCCCTTGAGGTCGCCGCCCACCGCTTCGTGCAGCTTCGAGTCCGGGCCCTGCTGGGCGATGATGGTCGTTTGCAGGATGGTGTAGGCGATGGCGGCCATCAGAAGCAGGACACCGTAGAGCGCGGTGGGGAGGGGCGCCGCGTGGTTCTCTCCCATCCAGCCCGTCCCGAACGGGATCAGCGACAGCCAGAACAAGAGGTGAAGGTTGGCCCAGAGGATGGCGCCGTTGACGCGCCCGGTCGCCTGCAGCATGTGGTGATGGTTGTTCCAATAGATCCCCAGGAAGATGAAGCTGAGGACGTAGGTCAGGAACACCGGGATCAGAGGACGCAGCGCCTGCCCGTCGGTCCCGTGCGGGACCTTCAGCTCGAGCACCATGATCGTGATCAGGATCGCGATCACGCCGTCGCTGAACGCTTCGAGGCGGGTCCCGGACATCGGGGCGCAGTCTATACTCTTTTGGAAAATGCCCGACAAGCGTGCGGATGGCCGTCCGGATGGAGACGGGAAGGATGGACTCCTGTTCAGGTCCGACCGGACGCCGGTCTTCGGGAGGCTCCGCAAGGGGTCCGATCAGGCGTTGCTGACGACTTCCTGAGTTTTCTCGCTCCCGGCACGGTTCTTTCTACAGGGAGTCTCCCCGCGTCGCGTGGAGGCTCCCGTGTTCGTTCCAGTCCGCTGTCCGCATACCGAGTGCCGGGCCCACTCTTGCCC